>JAFGQE010000098.1 GCA_016935835.1 Clostridia bacterium
ACCTTGTATCCGTTGTATTCCTTGGGATTATGGCTTGCGGTTACATTTACGCCTGATATTGCCCCAAGTTTCCTAATCGCATAGGACAGCTCCGGAGTCGGCCTCAGGTCTTCGAAAAGATATGTCCTTATTCCTTTATCTGCAAAAATCGCCGCACATGTCCGGGCATATTCCTTTGAATTTATCCTGCAGTCATGGGCGATTACAACTCCTTTGGCAGCTCCGTTTGATTCAATAACGACATCGGCAAGGGCCCTTGTTGCCTGCATAAGCACATATTTGTTCATCCTGTTGGTCCCCGCCCCCATGATTCCCCTGAGACCCGCCGTTCCAAACTCCAGGCCCGTGTAGAACCTGTCCCTGATTTCATTTTCGTTGCCGCGTATGGACTCGAGCTCGGCGACTGTCGCCGGGTCGGCTTTATTCAGCCATTCATTGTATAAATTCATATAGCCCATGAAAAACCTCCCGTATAAAAGAGTATATTCCTATTATAACATTTCATTTGCACTATGATTCCCTTACCCTTGCACCCTATGATTGTCTTGCCCTTGAATGATCCGGTTTTGTGAGGCAGCTTTCCTTCGCAATACCACAATCGCACAGGCGAGCGCACCAATGGCCAGAAATATCGAAAAGGCCGCATATATCGCCTTGGTGGAAAATGCAATCGAAACATAGCTTCCTATGGCAGGCGAAACTCCCCATCCAAAACTGCCTATCATCGCAATGAGGCCAAAGAGAGCGCCCCGCTTTTCAGAAGGAACCACGAGGCTCGCATATGAGTTGAGGAGGGGCTCCACTCCTCCTATCGCAAAGAAAACCAGCGTATAGAAAATTGTAAAGACTACCAGGCTGCCCGTCAGAAACATCGGAACGGCAATCACCGCGCCCGCCCCCATCAGAACCGCCGACATCTTGATCTTGTCATATCTGTCCCCCAGGCGGGTGATGAATATGCCGGCAAGCGCCGTGGCGATGCTGCTTATTCCCCTGATTGCACCAGACACCGTGGCGGAGCCTTCGAGTGAGTTGCGGATTTCCTGAATGTAAATAGGAATATACGGATCGATCATGGTCCTTCCGACCCTTATGATGAATATCAGGGGAAGGACGGTCGCTATCAATGGAATAAGCTTTCCGGCTCCGGATTTCTTCATGCTGCCATTGTCCTGTTGTTTCTTTTCCTTCTTCGGGCCGAATATCCTCAAAGGCTCTGTTAAACCGGCCCCCTTCACTTCCCGGACAGCCAAAAGAACCCATGCGAGCCCGGCAAGCATGATTCCGCTTCCGATGAGAAAGCTCGTCCTGTATCCGAAAATATCGGCGGCAAAGCCCCCTATTGCCAGCCCGGCTGAATTGCCGATAAAAATTGACGATGCTATTACGCCAAGTGCATAAGACATCCTGTCATCAGGTGTCCCGGCGGCAATAAGGGCATACGTAGCTGTAACGGTTCCTGTCAGAAGCCCCTGGAAAAACCTTATCACAAGTATCTGATTCACGTTGGTGGCAAGACCCAGGCCTAGAAGCACAAGAAATGCAAAGGCCATTGCCCTTGTGAGCATCAGCTTTTTGCCAAACCTGTCCGCCGCCATTCCCCATACCGGAGCCATGAGGCCAAGGGTCACGGCCGGCACTGCCGTTATCAGCCCGGTGTACAGCTTCACCATTTCAGGGGAAGTGACGCCAAGCTGTTGAATATAATAAGGAAGCACGGGAACGCCGAAAGAGAATCCGAGCATGGATATGAATTGCGTTACCCATGCCGCATATAGATTCCTCTTCCATATCGGAAGCTTTGATTTTTTCCAAAGGCCAGGTTTCATAAATAATCCAATAATAAAATTACATTCATTGATTATATAACATAATCAATTCCCCAACCATCAATCCGTACTTATACATCCATATACAAAAAAAAGCGGAAGCATTGCTTCCGCTTTTATTGCATTTGGGTTTTTTACTTGATTTCGACAGTAGCGCCGACTTCCTTGAATTTTGCCTGTATTTCTATTGCGGCATCTTTTTCAATTCCTTCTTTTACTGTGCTGGGAGCGTTGTCAACAACATCCTTCGCTTCCTTGAGGCCAAGTCCGGTTACTTCCCTTACGGTTTTGATAACCTTGATTTTCTCAGGGCCGACTTCTTTAAGGATTACATCGAATTCCGTCTGTTCCTCTTCTTCGACAGCCGCTTCCCCGCCTGTCGCCGGTGCAGCCGCAACCGCTGCGGGCGCAGCAGCCGAAACTCCGAATTCCTCTTCCAGGGCCTTTACAAACTCAGACAGCTCCAATACCGTCATGCTCTTGATTTCTTCCATTAGTTTTTGCAATTTCTCGCTCATTTCAATACCTCCGATTTAAATTTAATTTTTTATGCGCCTACATTTTGTTTTTGTTCGATTATCGCGTTCAGCGCTACCGCCAGACCCCTGATGTTCGCACTGAGAACATTCACAAGTCCTGTAATCGGGGAATTCATGCTTCCCAGCATTTTTGCAATAAGCTCTTCTTTCGAAGGCAGCTTAGCAAGCTTCTCGAGCCCGTCAAGTCCTATCACCATGCCGCTTACCACACCGGCCTTCAATTCAAATGCCTCAATGTCCTTGGCAAACTTGAACATGATTTTCGCTGCAGCCACTTCATCCTTGCTCATGGCTACGGCCGTGGGTCCGACAAGGTATTCCATCAAGCCTTCCAGAGAGGTTCCTTCGATGGCATGCTTTATAATGTTGTTCTTGACAACCTTATATTCTATGCCTTCCTCCCTCATTTTGGCTCTCATCGCCGTATCCTGTTCAACGGACAGTCCCCTGTAATCCGCAAGCACTATCGAACCTGCGCCGTTCATTTTTTCAGCGATTTCCTTGACCTGGAGCTTCTTCATTTCCAGTATCTTTTCACTGGCCATCCACTACACCTCCTTCTTTAAGCTTCCCTTGGCAGGCTGTTTTTCACGAATAAAAAATCCCCGCCTGCCGAAGACATGCGAGGATATTGATTTTCCTTTTATCCATCACCTCGGCAGGCGGTTTCCCATTATGCTTTCGCACCTGCTGTCTCCGGTAAATAACTATTCAATTAAGCAAGCAGCATTATACACCATGCCGCCGGACTAATCAAACACCTTCTGTGTATTGATTTTTATGCCCGGGCCCATTGTGGATGCCACGACTATGCTTTTCAGGTACTGTCCCTTTGATGCAGCCGGCTTTGCCTTGACAACCGCATCCATAAGTGTCCTGAGATTGTCGGCCAGCTTTTCGGTTTCAAACGACGTCTTGCCGATCGCACAGTGGATTATGTTGGTCTTGTCCAGCCTGTATTCGATTTTTCCTGCCTTCGAATCGGCAACCGCCCTCGCCACATCCATTGTAACCGTTCCCGCCTTTGGATTGGGCATGAGCCCCTTGGGTCCAAGTATCCTTCCGATCTTGCCAACGACGCCCATCATGTCGGGAGTCGCTATGGCGACATCGAATTCCATCCAGTTTTCGTTCTTAATCTTGTCGGCGAGCTCGTCGCCGCCCACATAATCCGCCCCGGCTTCCTCTGCTGCCGCAGCTTTCTCGCCTTTTGCGAAAACCAGAACCCTTACCGTCTTGCCTGTCCCGTGCGGAAGCACGACGGCGCCCCTTACCTGCTGGTCGGCATGACGCGAGTCAACCCCCAGCCTTACATGTATTTCAACCGTCTCGTCAAATTTGGCCCTGGCTGTTTTTTTCACCAGCTCAAGCGCTTCGACGGTTTCATACTGCTGCATCCTGTCAAACAGTGCAACGCTTTCCCTGTAGCTTTTTCCTCTTTTCATCTCATCATCTCCTTGTGGTACGCTTTATCCGGGAATAATCCCTCCCACTTCGGCACATCAGTCCTTTACGACGATGCCCATGCTTCTTGCCGTGCCGGCAACCATTCTCATAGCGGCTTCCACACTGCCCGCATTAAGGTCGGGCATCTTCAGTTCCGCTATCTTCCTTACTTCCTCACTGGAAATAGTAGCTACTTTTTCCTTGTGGGGAACACCGGAGCCGCTTTCAAGGTTGCATGCCTTTTTCAGAAGGACTGCCGCCGGAGGAGTTTTCGTGATGAACGTAAAAGACCTGTCCGCAAAGACGGTTATTACAACCGGGATTATCAATCCCATGTCCTTGCGCGTTTTTTCGTTGAACTCCTTGCAGAATCCCATGATATTAACACCATGCTGTCCTAAAGCTGGTCCTACCGGTGGAGCCGGTGTTGCCTTCCCTGCAGGTATCTGCAGTTTGATCAACCCAATTATTTTTTTTGCCATTTCAATCCACCTCCCAAATCTTTAGCCTATAGGATTATCTGTATCTGTCCATATTCAAGTTCGACCGGGGTTTCCCTTCCGAACATGGATATAAGAACCCTGACTTTCCGCTTGTCCCCATGGACTTCCTCAACCGTGCCGACAAAGTTCTCGAGGGGTCCGTCTATTACCCTGACATTGTCGCCGACATTGAAGTCCACCACAGTCTCGACTCCTTCAAGCCTCATCGACTTGACTTCGTCCTCGGACAAGGGAACCGGTTTTGCGGACGGACCTACAAAACCCGTGACGCCCCTGGTGTTTCTCACCACATACCAGGATTCGTCGCTCATTACCATTTTTACCAGAACATAGCCGGGAAATATTTTTTTAAATGATACTTTCCTTTTCCCGCCCTTGTCCTCGATTACTTCTTCCATGGGGACCACGACATCCACTATGTAGTCCTGCATCCCCCTGTTTTCAACTATCTTCTCAAGGTTGGCCTTGACTTTATTCTCATAACTTGAATAGGTATGGACCACATACCATTTGGCCTGGTCCCTTATACCCGGGCTGCCGTCGTTGTTATTTTCATCAACAACCTGATTAGTGTTTTCTTTATTATTCATTAACATCCGACTCCCGTCAAATTACTACTTCAACAGAACGGTTATAAGCGATGACAGACCCCAGTCGAACACCCAGATTATTATTCCTATGATCGCGCATACGGTTATCACGGTCACTGTGTTCTTTACGAGCTGTTCCCTGGTGGGCCAGACCACTTTTTTCAATTCCTGTGCTATTTCCTTGAAAAATCCTGTGAACCTTGATTTTTTTGCAGCTGCCATTTCTCACACCTCTGTTATTATCTTGTTTCCTTATGGACTGTATGCTTTTTGCAGAATTTACAGAACTTGCTTAGCTCAAGCCTGTCGGGCGTATTCTTTTTGTTCTTACGCGTCGAATAATTCCTCTGTTTGCATTCAGTACACGCCAACGTTATTTTATCTCTCATCTTCAACCTCCGTGGTTTCGGTTTTTAATACAAAAAAAAAGAAACCCTTTTCAAGCAAAATATAAGTTATCACAAAGCACATTCACTGTCAAGCCTTTGATATAAATATATCCGCAAGGAGAACCTTCCCGGATGCCGTTCAGGCATTCCTGAAAAAGTTCATCCTGCGGATATCTCCATGCCCCGGGAAGCACCGCATGCCCTGTCCTCCCCCGGCTCCCCGGGCCTTGCCGTCGTCATCCGATCCACAGACTGTGGATATTGCAGTAAGACCTTACGCAAACCACATCCCCCGGCTTTACGTTGAACCATCCTTCCGGGGCCTGCCCGGGCTTGAGTTCCTTCCTAAGGACCATGTCAGCCGTGCAGACTTCGATGAAATTGATCCAGTGTTCCTCTGTCATGGGATGAGGCACATCACCGACCTTGACCAATACCCCGCCTTGTTTTTCCGATATTACCGGCACATGCTTCTCCTTGCCCGTATCAGCCGTCTTTGCCTCAAGCCGGGTCATGGGCTCGCCGCAGCAAACAAGAGCCGAAGCTCCCTCAGCAGTGATTTCAACAAGATTTTTGCATATATTGCAAAAATACAATTCCCTGAGCTTTGTCATATTATTCTCCTCCTTCTGGATTTTTTATATAGAAAACCGCCTTGACGGAATTTCCTATTTTTTTATCATATGAGTATTCGAGTTTTTTACACAGTATGCTGCATATTGATATGCCCCTTCCGTTTTCACATAAAAGACTGCCATAATCGCCTGATGGCTCAAAGGCGGGGCCCCTGTCCGTAATTTTGAATTCTATTCTTTCCATTCCCAGGTCAACAACAATGTCCACCGGCTTCCCGGCGTCTTCCCCGTTGCCATGAATCACTGCATTGGAAATCAATTCGCTCAGCACAACCTTTATGTCGAAAAGACAACTGCACCCGGAAACGATTGTCTTGTATCTTACATATTCCATTATGTCCTCGACAACGGGAGGAATGTTCATTCTTTCTGAAAATATCCTGTATTCGTTGTGGAATGTTTCAGTTGCTATCAAGTTTCTTCCTCAATTTGCTGTATATCTTTTTCTCAAGCCTTGAAATATACATTTGCGACACACCGAAATTGTCCGCGATGTCCTTTTGGCTCATGCCCTGGTTATATCGCATGATTATTACCCTTTTTTCGTTTTCATCAAGCAGGCTGAGCGCTCTTTCATACATATCCCTTGTCTCTATTCCCTCGAACCCGGGATCCGGGTCGCCCAGCGCTTCCATCCGGCTGTAGCCCTCCTCGTCAAATTCCTCGTCAAGGGAGCTTATATTGCCGGTCCTGACCATTTCAAGCACTTCTATGACCTCTTCCGGGGAATTTCCCGTCGCCTCCGCTATCTGCAGCGGCGTCGGGGCCATGTTCATTTCATGCGTCAGGGTGTCATAGGCATTCTTTATCGATGGATAAAGCTCATAATGCTTTCTTGGCATTCGTATCAGGCTCGCCTTGTCCCTGAAATATTTCTTGATTTCCCCTATGATGGTCGGGGTGGCGAATGTCGAGAATTTGTTGTCCATGTCCGGCTTGAACCTCTCGGCGGCCTTTACCAGCGCAAGTGAAGCAACCTGCAGCAAATCATCGTAATCAACGCCTCTGTTAAGGAATTTTCCCGCCAGAACCTTTGCCATGTAGTAATATTTTTCGACGATCAAATTCCTTATTTCTATATTACCCGTCCGAATATACTCTTCAAACAGCTTGTCGTCATTATGGGTTTGCGTCATGATTTCCGCCTTTACTCAATTACCAGCCTAAGGCTGCCGTTTTTATCCGAATCCACGCTTCCCGCGAGGGCTTCCAGTATGGGAACCGTCATTTCGTTGGCTCCCTTGAGAACGGGTTCGCCATTGCATGTTTCGAACAAAACAACCAGCCTGCCCTCGGCGGGCTCGAAGCTGATGACCGCACCCGGACAACCTGACTCTATTATGCTGCCGAACACTTCCGATACCATTACCTTGACATCCTCGATCATGTCGACATTGAACCCGCATGCGTCAGCGGCTCCGGCGGCCGTCAGCCTCATAATCCTTGAAAAGTCCTTGTTGGAAGGAACTTCCACTTTTATCACCCTGTTAGAATCCATAATATATTATCCCCCTACCTGACTATAAAAAGAGTTTCCAGTTTTGTTATCCGGAAAAGCTTTTTAATGTAGTCGTTGGCATTTACGACCGTCATTGAGCCGCCTCTTTCAGCCAGCCTCTTGTATACTCCGACAAGAATGCCCAGACCGGCGCTGTCAATATAGCCCAGCGATCCGAAATCCAGCACCAGGTCCTTCTCGTCGCCTTCCGTTATCCTGCCCAGTTCCTCCCTGAATATCCCGCAGTTGCCCACATCCACTTCCCCGCTCAGGAACACTGTCCCGCCAATCTTCGTTACTTTCAAATCAACCATAGAATTCACTCCCCGTAAGTTAATATTATTTCAACCGCCTTTTTTATCTCGTCATAATGCCCGGTGCGAAGCGCAACGCACAGTATCCTTTCGTCCGCTCCATAAATCGATTTATAGACGAGGCCGCTGCCGCTCACATCAAGGCCGTATATCCTTCTTTCGCCTGTCTTGAAATCAATTCCATAGACGTACGACCCGGCGTCTATGAAAGGGGCAAGGTCATTCACCAGGTCGTCCAGCGCCATCAGGGCATCATCGCTTCGAATAAAATTGAATGCCTTGTCATCCACTATAAGTATATCGGCTTCCTCCGTCATTATGAGCGCAGAAAGCCTTGTCCTGCCCCCTGCATCATATTCACCGCTTTCACCCTCATCGTCCAGGTACATGACCTCCACAAGGATGTCTTCCGTCTCAGGCATCCCGTCCGACAGCACGTTCCGCATAATCTCCTCATCGACGAATCCGTATTTGCCTGCGAATGATACAGTCAGGTCGGGAATCCTCCTGAAGAAAATCGGGACGGCAATCATTGCGATTATTCCTATTGATATAATGGACAGGATAACCCATCCTTTATAATGGAACATGAAGTTCCTGTAAAGGGCGGCAATCTTCCCCGTCTTCTTTCTGCCGGCGGCCTCCTTTCCGGTCAGCAAGCCATATGCATCGCTGATTGCCGCGGCATCCAGGGCCTCCCCGTTCCTTATACGCCTTGACAGTATGGACATCCTTTGTTCTATCTGCTCCTGCGTGGGGTTTTCCTCCAGCCCAAGGGTTCGCAGCGCTTCTTTAATTTCCATCCTGGCTCTCCTGGGGCTTCATCGTCGGGAACAATATGACGTCCCTTATGGAAGGATTGTCCGTAAACAGCATTATCATCCTGTCGACCCCTATCCCAAGCCCGCCTGTCGGAGGCATGCCGATTTCAAGCGCATTTATAAAATCATAGTCTATTGAAAAATCGCTGTCGCCGCCAGCTTTTTTAATTGCCTGCGCCAGGAACCGTTCCTTTTGCTCGATGGGATCGTTCAGCTCGGTGAATGCGTTTCCCATTTCCCTGGCTGTCATGAATATCTCGAATCTTTCGGTTATGTGCGGCCTGTCCTTCCTGCTTTTTGCAAGAGGCGATATCTCTATGGGATAATCATATATAAATGTGGGCTGTATAAGCTTGAACTCAACTTTCTGCTCGAAAAATTCGTTGAGCGCCCCGCCCCATGTGCAGCCGTCTTCAACCGCCACATGATGTTGTCTTGCCATCGCGCGGGCTTTTTCATCATCCTTGTCGAAGGAATCAAAATCCACGCCCGTATGAAGCTTAACGGCCTCCGCCATCGTCATCCTCGCCCAGGGAGTTCCCAGGTCTATGTCCTCGCCCTGATATCTTACAATCCTGCTTCCCAGGATATTGTCCGCTATGTATCCGAAAAGATCCTCGGTAAGCTTCATCATTCCCCTGTAATCAGTATATGCCTCATATACTTCAATCATTGTGAACTCCGGGTTGTGCTTATAGCTCATTCCCTCGTTGCGGAAAATGCGGCCGATTTCATACACCTTCTCAAGGCCGCCTACAATAAGTCTTTTCAAATGAAGCTCCAGCTCCACCCTGAGGAACATATCGATGCCGAGGGTATTGTGGTGCGTTCTGAAGGGCCTTGCGGCCGCGTTGGTAGTATGGTTGTGCAGTACGGGGGTTTCCACTTCCATGAATCCCCTTGAATTCATGAAATCCCTTATGCCTGAAATAATCCTGGAACGGGTCACGAACGTTTTTATGACATCGGGGTTGACGATAAGGTCCGTATACCTGTGGCGGTATCTCAGGTCGACATCCTTCAGGCCGTGCCATTTCTCAGGAAGCGGCTGCAGTGATTTGGAAAGCATTGCAACTTTTAAAGCCTTGACTGATTTCTCGCCCTTTTGTGTCGTAAACACTTCGCCTACGACGCCGATTATGTCGCCAAGGTCAAATTTCTTGAAATCATCATATTCAGCCTCTCCCACCAGATCCATTTTGACATATATCTGCAGCCTTCCGGTCCTGTCCTGGATGTGGCAGAAGCTTGCCTTGCCCATTATCCTTTTTGCAACTATGCGGCCTGCGCATGAAACCTCGCGCCCCTCCAGCTTTTCATAGTCATCCGAAATATCGCAGGCATGGCAATCAATCCCGTATGTAGTGGCGTCAAAAGGATTTTTTCCCGCACTTATCATATCCGCAAGCTTTTCACGCCTTATCCGAAGTATCTCATTCAAATCCTGGACGCTGCCGCCGCTTGTATCGTTTTCCTGCATTTTGACCTCCGTCGTCAATCCGGGTTTGCCCGTGGAATCGGTTTCATCCACCCGGAATCATCTTCAATATAAAACAAAACTGACAGCCTTTATGAAAACTGTCAGTAATAAGTATATCCAATTTATCAAAATCGGACAACTTTATTTGCTTATTTCAAGAATCTTGAACTTCATGAATCCCAGGGGAGCCGCAACCTCGACCTTCTCCCCCACTTTTTTCCCGAGCAACGCATTGCCCACCGGGGACTCGTCGGATATTCTTTGTCTTGAGGGATCGGCCTCCATGGAACCCACTATCTGGTATATCTCCTCTTCATTGTAATCGAGGTCGATTATCTTTACCTTGCAGCCGATGCTGACCCTGTCGGTCTTGATGGTTTCGTCGTCGATAACCTCCGCATTGCGAAGACTCGTCTCAAGCTTCGCAATCTTTGACTCGATGGCCGCCTGTTCATTCTTTGCTTCGTCATATTCGCTGTTTTCCGATATATCGCCAAAGGAAATGGCCTTTTTGATTTTTTCGGCTATTTCCTTTCTCTTCTTTCCCTTCAGATAATCCAGTTCTTTCTCGAGCTCTTTCAAACCCTCATAAGTTAAGATGGTTTTTTTATCCGGCATATTTTCACCTTTTCCTGCGTATTTTTTTGATTTTTAAATTATAGTTTCATTTAATTTAATTGTCAAGAACAAATAAAAACAGGTTTTTGTCCAAAAAACCTGCTTTCATCAAAATGCGCCGCATTCATGTCAATCGGGACTCAATGTCCTCCTGCATGCCGCTGCGATGAATTCCCTGAACAAGGGGTGGGCCCTATTGGGCCTCGACCTGAATTCAGGATGGAACTGAACGCCGACAAACCATGGGTGGTCCCTGAGCTCTATCATTTCAACAAGACTGTCGTCAGGCGACTTGCCGCAAAGAACCATGCCCTTTTCAACCAGAATATCCCTGTATTTATTCACGAACTCATACCTGTGCCTGTGCCTTTCCTGGACAAGCCTCCCGCCATATGCTTCGAAAGCGCGGCTTCCCGGTTCTATGGCACAGGGATATTTGCCAAGCCTCATCGTCCCCCCGAGATCCTTTATATGAACCTGGTCGGCCATCATGTCTATCACAGGATGCTCCGTCCCGGGGTCGAACTCGGTGCTGTTGGCGCCGCAAAGGCCCGCGACATTGCGGGAAAATTCTACAACCGCCATCTGCAGCCCCAGGCATATTCCGAAGAATGGAATTTTATGGGTCCTTGCATATTCGATTGCCATGATCTTGCCTTCCGTCCCCCTGTCCCCGAATCCTCCGGGCACCAGTATGCCGTCAAGGTCCTTCAATTGCTCCTCAATGTTCTTTTCGTTCAAATATTCTGAATTGACCCAGACAATCTCCACATCGCATCTGTTATGGTAACCTCCGTGCCTGAGCGCTTCCGCGACGCTTGCGTATGCATCGTGAAGTTTTATATATTTGCCGACCAGTCCTATGCGGACCTTGCTCTCGGGGTTTTTCATCCGATAGACCATATCCGTCCATTCCTCAAGGTCCGGCGTCCTGTTTTCCATTCCGCATTTTTCAAGAATTATCCTTGCCAGGCCTTCCTTCTCAAGAAGCAGCGGCACCTCGTACAGATAATCCGCATCATGGTTCTGGATGACGCATCCGGCGGCTATATTGCAAAAAAGGCCTATCTTCTCCTTGATTCCGCTTGAGAATGCCTTTTCGGTCCTGCAAACGATTATATCGGGCTGGATGCCGATGCTTCTTAGCTCCTTTACGCTGTGCTGGGTGGGCTTGGTCTTGAATTCGCCGGCCTTGGCCAGGTAAGGGACCAGCGTCACATGTATGTATATGGTGTTTTCCCTTCCGATGTCCTGCGCGACCTGTCTTATCGCCTCTAAAAAAGGAAGGCTCTCTATGTCTCCCACCGTTCCCCCGATTTCGGTTATCACGAAATCAGTCTCGGCGTCCTTGCCCACCTTGTAAACCTTTTCCTTTATTTCATTTGTTATGTGCGGTATAACCTGTACGGTGTTCCCGAGGAATTCACCCTTTCTTTCCTTGGCGATTACGGCTCCGTATACCCGGCCCGTCGTGATGTTGCTGTCCTGGCTCAGGTTTTCGTCTATGAATCTTTCATATGACCCAAGGTCCAGGTCAGTCTCGGCCCCGTCATCGGTTACAAATACCTCCCCGTGCTGATAGGGGCTCATGGTGCCGGGGTCCACATTCAGATACGGATCGAATTTCTGCATCGTAATCCTGTATCCCCTGGCTTTCAGGAGCCTTCCGAGCGAAGCGGCGGTGATGCCCTTGCCCAGGCCCGAAACAACCCCGCCCGTGACAAAAATGTATTTGACCGACATAATCCCCTCCTTTAACTATCCTACAATTCTAATGTCAGGCACCGCCGGCTGTCAACCTAGAATCAGACCGGATTTTCAAAGTGATTTTCAATGACTGCACACCGGCTTGATCCCGGTTCGATTCCACCGCTCAGTAAACCGCCTCCACAAGGATGCTCCCGTTGAGGACCGGCACCGTGAAGCTGCAGTCGCCCCCGTTTATAACGACATCCCCCACGGTTCCTCCCGCCGCCGCAGAAAGGCTTTTTACATTCTCCGGCAGCCTTAGCCTGACATGAAGGTTGTGAAGAGGCACCACATCCTCGATTATATCCAGCTCGGTGCTTTTTCTTTCAGGAATATAGTAAAGGATGTGTATTGCGAACCTATGTCCTTCAGGCTGCCTGTTCACTGTCGCAAGCACGCCGGAAGGCCCGTCATGTTCTATCAATCTTTCCCCGAGCAGCATTCCGACGGCATTCGACACCATGGTCTTTACCCATCCCGGGGACATTCTGTTGTAAATGCCAAATACCGGGTGTGAAAAGTATACCGTGTTTTTTGTGGATACAACGGCGTCATACGAACGTTTTCCGGATGAAGGGGCCTGTCTGTGGGAACAATAGTGTTTGTATGACCTGACGAAGTATGGCTCTATAGCGCCTATCTCAGCTTTCCCCCCGCGGACCGCCTCCGACTCGATTCCCCTGGCATACATAACGTGCTCCGTGGGGTTCAGTCCCCCGCCGATGATTCCTTCGGGCAAGACATAATCCGCAAAGTCATTGCGGATGGCAAACCGTCCCCTGACGGGCACACCCAGGTCGTCCGTCGTCGTTTTCATAACCCTGACGCAAAGCTCACCGAGATTAAATGCATTTCCCCCGGTATCCATGCCCGACATATATGAGGCAAGCACCTTGCCCCCTTGCCTGATATATTCGGATATCTTGCCGCCAAGGCGTTCATCCACGGGAATTTCATCGGGCAGTACAAGCAACCGGTATTTATTGAAATCCATCGTGGAGTCTATGAAATCAAATTGGAATGAACACTGCTCTAAAAGCCTCGCGGCTCCCGTCATTGAACCGGGAATGCTTCCAATGCCCGAGTGCGAGAATTCATCCGGGGCCATGACCCCTATTTCAGTTTCCGGGACAGCCCCCCTGCACCATGGTTCCCTTTCCCTGACCATTGAATAGACTCCGCCGATTAGGTCGTATACGGGAGCCGACAATACGCCCGGGGGCTCAAGCTGGTCCCCGATCAGGCATTTTGCGTTCAATGCCAGCATCCTGAGGCATTCGTACTCCAGGGCCTCTTTGTTCTTGAAAGAATGAAAATCCCCCCATGAAGTGTGGAATTTCCCCGTATGGCCCAGACAATCCTTTCCCAGGGACCTGGCGTATCTCATAGTAACCGGGAAATGCATATACCCCCATTCCCCGCTGGGAAGGCTCTCGAGCTCAAAATGCGTATATGAATCCATCGTGTCCCTTGTTTCGAATGATATGTGCCCGCAATTATAGAAAACCGTTATTTCCGGTCTAATCGAATGAACGAATTCAGTCATTTCAGACTTGAATTCCCTGAGAACCTCCTTGTAATGAGCAAGCCTGTCATCCTTGAGCAAAGGATTCAGGCCTTTCTTCTCCATATCCGCGACGCAATAAGCGCACGCGCATGTGTCCGTTATCACTATATCGTAGAAAATGCCATCGGCGTCGACATCCCTGAGTATTTCCCCGGTATGCTCCCTGAGGAACTGCCTGTATGGGGTGTTGACGCAAAGCTTCTGGTAAAAACCCGAATCCAGCATCGCCTGGCCCACCGGGGCTCCGCTTGGTTCGCGCATAAGCCATTCCGGTTTTTCTGCCGCGGTATACTGGTCCCACTGCACCGTGATATAAACAGGGGTTTTGATGTTTCTCTTATGGCATGCGTCGACCTGCTCCTTAAGAAGGTTCCTGCCGCCCAGACCGGGATGGTTCCTTTCAGGGAACAGCCTGGAATCATAGTAGATCATTCCGTGGTGGCACCTTGCAAAGCAAGTGACCGAATCTACATTCGCCCTTTCCAATGTGTCCGCGAATGCATCGGCGTCGAACCCATTCCCGACATCCCCGATAAGCCCGCTTGTATGAAAGTCAAGATGTATCTGCCGAAAACGCAGCTCGTCCATGGTTCCCTCCGAAATAAATTAAAATCCCAAAACCGCGGCCTTAACGCACTCGTCGTTCATGACCGCCGCCTTCATTGCATATGTGTTCAGAACCGCCTGTATGCCCATATCCAGGACACCGTCGGCGGGATATCCAAGGCTCTTTTTATAATTGTTTACAGCAGTGGTCATTTCAGGTCCGAAAACCACGTCCATGGGCCCGTTGTATATGCCAAGCAAGGCCAGGATCTTTTTCGCGCTATAGACATCATAATTTATGCTTCCCTCGGAATAATCCCTCCTGATCTTTATCATGTCGCCATCGGGCTTGTAATCCATGTATCCAATTGATGTGTCGGCTATGGGGACATCGGGCAATACCCTTGACTGCTGCGATATCATGCGGCCGGAACTGTTGTAAACGCTTGATTCAACTATGTTGAGATATCCCGGGACATACCCTTGCGGGACTTCCACTTTTCTAAATTTTATATAGTTAAGCATTTCCCGCACATCGGAGCTGCCCGCTTCGCGCGAGTATTTCAAAAAAGCCGAGTCAGTGAAAACCGGATATCTTTGTACGAACACCGCCTCGCCCGCCGTGGCCGAGCCATAGGAAACTCCGTTTACAGCCGATGCGATAACCTCCCCGGCACCCTTTGTATGTTCATTGATCAAAACAGCCACATTGAATCCGATTTCCTTCGGGGATGCATTATATGTCCCTGACTGCGTCCTTGCAATCGTTCCCCGCGGCACAAGCAGGTCGGCTACTTTGCATGCATCATTGATGTTCATTGAAACCATGTCCCTTAGGTCGATTATTAGATTGTCCTGCCCGAGTTCCTTCATCGAGGCAAGGATGCCCCTGACCCTGTCGGCGGTATCCCCGTCGAATCCCTTGATTCGTATATAACCGGCATCATCCAGAAAAACAAAGTCGACCGTCTGCATATAACCTGCCGCCGCGCTGATTCTTTCAGTCCTGATATAGCCGGTGTCGCGGTCAATGATTTCCAAAATAGCCGAACCGTTTGACTGCATATAGGCATTGAATGCATAAATCCCCATGACCGCGGCATTCTGTTTGTCAATCCTGTGTATTATGTCCCCGGGCCTTATGCCGGCGTTGTGCGCGGGCGAAGAAGGATTTACGGATACTACGATGAACCCGTCGCGAACTTTTTCAAGCAGCGCCCCAATGCCGTCGGGCATTGCCCCCGTGTAACTGTCCGCTATTTCATAACAGGAGTACCCGGACATGTTTTCCATTGCGCCGTTGAGCGCGGCTCCCATTACGCCGTCTATTCCAAGCTCCGTCCTGTAGTAGGCATCTATAAATGAAAACAATCCAAAATAATAGTCCTCATATACGTCTATACCGGAAGACGAGAATGATACAGAGCTGATCACCAGACACATTGCCAGAACATATATTATCCTTGTGGTTTTTTTCATTCGCATTTCAGTCGCCGTTCCTTTCCAGCTGTCCGTAAGCCATCATGAACTGCGGATCCCTGCCGATGTCAAAGAGCCTCTGCCTGTTGTTAAGGGCTCCCTGCGTCGTAAAATCCAGCACTCCGTACGGATAAAGGCCTTCGTCAGCCTGGAATCTCATGACTGCGTCAAAAGTCGCCTCGTCATAGTATCCGGTTATATCCCCGTTATAGTAACCAAGTTCCCCCAGGATGTACTTGGCTTTTTTTATTTGCTCCGACGCCATCCCGACATCATACTTCTCATAAATCCATATTTCCCTTCCTGTTGTTTCGTCAAAGGCTATGGGACCGTCGTATTCGATTGAGATGTCCGGCTTGATGCCGCTGTTATTGATGGACTTTCCAAGGGGGGTCAGATACTCGCCTATAGTAAGTTTGATGGCTCCCAGCCATTCTTCCTCTGCCGGCTCAATGCCTTTGAATGCAAGCGTCCTGATTATTACATACATGTCGGTTTCACCGGTCTGTGCGGAATATTTCTCATAGGCTTTTTGAGTCAGTATCCTGTATGAGGATTGCACGAGGCTTTTCCCGTAAGTCGTTTCCCCGACAAGGATGCCCCTTTCGTTTTCCTGGATTGCAGCAGACAATATTTCCGCCGCACTTGCCGTATTTTCATTTACAAGAACCGCTATCCTGTATTCCCTGTCATTTTCCGGCGCCATGTATGTGAGGTCAAGATACCCCCCGTAACGAAACTCAAGCTTGACTATCTTCTCGTCCGACAGGAGCTCCATCGCAGTGAATATGCATCCCCGCACAGTGCCTCCCCCGTTATTCCTGAGATCGATGATAAGGCTGTCGGAACCTGTTTTGCCAACCTTGTCGAGAACTTCCCTGAATTCGTCACCGGTCTTGTCGGTGAACCCCGTTATCCTTATGTACGCTGAATCCCCGTACATCGTATAGGCAACCGTTTTTACACTTATATTCGCCCTGGTTATGCTTATGATCTTTTCCGGCCCCGAGCCATTTACAAGGATTCCTATCGATACCCGCGTGTCAACCGGCCCCTTGATCCTTGCTGCAATCTCCTGCAGGCTTTTTCCCTCTATCGAATGTCCGTCGACCGATACTATTATATCGCCGGCCCTGATCCCCGCCCTTGACGCGGGAGAGTCAACAAAAACAGCAGTTACATAAGCGCCTTTCAAGTCTTCAACCATCGTGACGCCTATGCCCACGAAATTCGCGTCCTGATATTCGTCGACCTGGCTTTCATATGCCTCGGTTTCCTGAAAATATGAATATCTGTCCGTTCCGCCCAATGCGCCATCGATCAAATTCCTGTCCAGGCCGACCGTGTCGACGGCAATGGTTGAACGTTCATTGATTAAATTCAGATAGGCATTGAATATCCCGCTGTCCGTTGAATAAGCTGCGGCAAGCGGAACCGCTGCGGCAAACGCCAGCGGTAATATGAACATCAATATCTTCAGAATCTTATTTTTAACATTTTTTTTCAAAATATACTTCCTTTACATTTTTTCCGGGGCGCTGATACTGAGAACGTCCAGAACATTCCTTATTACTGACAAGGTCGCCTTTACCAAAGCAAGCCTTGCCTCCATCAGTTCCTTTTCCTCGCCCTTAACCCTGCATGCATTATAAAAACTATGGAATGCCGTCGCGACATCAATCACATACCTGGTCAGCCGCCCGGGCTCAAGCGTCCTTGCGCTTATGGAGATTTCCTGGGGATAAAGCGCCAGGATCCGCATCAAATCCTTCTCCTCGTCCTTTGTGAGAAGATCCAGGGACGGACATGCGTCCGAACCGGTGTCGATGCCTTCCCGGCCGAGTATCCTTAGCATGCTGCATATCCTGGCATGCGCATACTGCACATAGAAAACCGGATTCTCGTTGGACTGCTTTACTGCGAGGTCCAGGTCGAAGTCAAGATGGCTTCCCGAGGCTTTCATATTGAAGAAGAACCTTGCGGCGTCGACACCTGTTTCATCAAGCAGCTCGTCCAGCGAGACCGCCCTTCCGGTGCGTTTTGACATTCTGACCGTTTCCCCGCCCCTCATCAGCCTGACCAGCTGGAAAAGAACCAAGTCCAGCCTGTCGCTGTCTATGCCGAGCGCGGGCATTGAATTCTTAAGTCTCGAGGCATGGGCGTGGTGATCCGTCCCAAGAAGATTTATAACCCTGTCAAATCCCCTTTTCTTAAATTTATTACGGTGGTATGCAAGGTCAGAGGCGAAATAAGTTTTAAATCCATCGGACTTTACAAGAACCTCATCCTTTTCGCTTTCCATCGACCCGCTCTTGAACCACAGCGCGCCGTCCTTTTCCATCGTGTGTCCGTTTTCCATGAGAAATTCAATCGTTTCATCCAGTTCCCCTGAATCATAAAGCGATTGCTCCGAGAACCAATTATCAAACTCTATCCCATATCTTTTCAGGCCTTTCCTGATGTTCTCAATATTTATGGGCAGCGCATAAGCGGCAAGCATTTTCCTTCTGTAGTCCGAAGGCTTGCCCGAAAGGTCCTCAAGGCCGGATTCGATGTAGTTCCTTGCATGGTCGATGATATCCCCGCCCTGATAGCAGTCTTCCGGAAACACGACGGAATCCGGTCCGTTTATCTGCTGAAGATACCGAAGCTCGAGCGACTGGGCGAATTTCTCTATCTGGTTTCCGGCATCATTTACATAGTATTCCTTGGTTACGTCATAACCCGCCTTTTTGAGCACATTCGCAATCAGGTCGCCGAGGGCGCCGCCCCTGGCATTTCCCATGTGGAGCGGGCCCGTGGGGTTTGCGCTCACATATTCGACCATGACCCTGCGTCCTTTCCCAATATCCAGCTTCCCATAGTCCCCGCCCATCGAAAGGACATCTGCAACCGAATCCCGGAGCCATCCGTCGTCCGCGAAGAAGTTCAGAAAACCCGGGCCTGCGACTTCAACCCTCTTGATGTAAGTTCCGGTGAAGTCCATCCCGGAGGCGATTATACCCGCTATCCTGACAGGCGCCATCCTGGCGCTGCCCGCCATACCCATGGCCGCATTGCATGAAAAATCACCGTGGATTCTTTCCTTGGGCATCTCTATGCTTATTTCAGATATAACCGTTCCCGGCGGAAGCAAACCTTCCCCGACAGCTCTTTCAATTGATTCTTTTACCGCCCCGGCTACCTGTCCGTATATTTTGTCAATAATATATGTCATCCTATACCTCTCTGACGCTCATGATGAACTCGTTTCGTTCCGCGTCCCTGCCGAATATATCAAGTGAGTATACAACGGATACCATCCCGCCACCGTCGTTGATATCCACATTTACCTCCAGCGCCTGGACGCCGATTGTGAAAACCCCGTACTCGGTCGCATAATGGGATATGTTTTTCTTGCCCACCTCAAATATGAAAGTGGATGATATCGTTCCGGTCCTGATGAGCGCGACCATTCCCTTTTCCACTCTTAAGGTAGTCGTCGTGCCCTCCATCCCGGTCACGCCGCTTTCCTTATATGATATGCAATAAGCATCGTTCTCTTTATAAAATCTGCCTTCCGTAACAAGTTCGATAAGGCCTTCGCCGCCAATCCCGCCCTGCCCCTTTACGGAAATCAACACATCCTTCATATCACCATTCCCGGCTTTCAAAACATTCTATACCAGTCATCAGTACTTTTCAATGTCAACCTGTGCGACCGACACATCGTCAATCCCAAGTATTTCGCTGCACAGGGGCTTGAATTTTTCAGGGCTGTCGCTTGTATAAATGCTGATATTCCCCTTTTCCCCGGTGCCATGCGGACCTACTCCATCCAGTGTCCCAAGCCTAGCCGCGACGCTTTGCGCCGAATCAATGAGCCTTACCCCTCTGCCCGCCGTCTTTTGAATTACATTATAGAGAAGTGGATAATGAGTGCATCCAAGAATCAGCACATCTATATCCGTTCCATTGAACGCCGACAGGTATCTGGCCGCTATAAGCTCGGTTATCCTGTGGTTCCACAGGTCCTTTCCCTCCTCAACAAGCGGTACGAAAAGCGGACAACTTTTTTGGAATACTTCTGCATCCGCCCTTATCTTCTTTATTTTTTCAGGATAGGCATTGCTCCCAATGGTAGCCTGGGTTCCGATAACCCCTATCCTGCCGTTGGCAGAAGCCTTCGCACCGGCCTCGGAACCGGGTGTGAGCACTTCGATCAAAGGGATGTCGAACTCTTCGATTATTTCCGCAAGCGCATTGGAACTGACCGTGTTGCAGGCAATGACCACAGCCCTTACATCCTTTTCCAAAAGAAACCTGATGTCCTGGAATGCAAACCTTATTATTGTTTCCTTTGACTTCGTTCCATATGGAGCCCTTCTGCTGTCGCCGAAATACACCAAATCCTCGCCCGGCATCATCCTGTGTATTTCCCTTAGCACAGTGAGGCCTCCCAGACCAGAATCAAATATACCGATCGGTTTATTGCTCATCGGCTTCAACCCCGCTGTAATCTTTGAGAAATGCATACTTTTCCTTTTTTTCAAAGGCCAGGTCTATCAGACCCGAAACAAGTGCGCCGCCAGTGTTTCCGCAGGCTTCCCAAAGTTTTGGGTACATGCTTATGCTTGTAAACCCAGGCATGGTGTTTATTTCATTCAGATAAACGGCGCCATCCCCGGCAAGGAAAAAATCAATCCTCGCAAGGCCATGGCAGTCAAGGGCCTTGAACGCCCTGACAGCCGTTTCCTTTACCAGCCCGGCGGTTGCATCATCTATTGCCGCGGGTATTATCACCTTTGATCCCTTGTCTATATATTTTGCATTGTAATCATAAAATTCATTGCAGGGAACAACTTCGCCGACGCCAAGCGCCAGGACTTCCTCGTATCCGCCGAAGACTGCGCACTCAAGCTCCCTGCCCGCGACCCCTTTTTCTATAAGAACCTTTCTGTCGTATTTCGCCGCTTTACGCATGGCTTTTTCGAGACTTCCCGAGTCCCTGGTTTTATATATTCCGACGGAAGAGCCTCCGTTCGCTGGTTTTACAAAAACCGGAAAACCCAGTTTTTCTGCCGCCGCCATGCATATCGCCGGCGCATTCGCTTCAATCTCATCAAGCGTCGCGCAGATATATTCAACCTGAGGTATCCCATGATGAGCGAAAATGATTTTTGCAAATGCCTTGTCAAAGCAAAGCGCCGAAGAAAGAACACCCCCGCCTACATATGGAATCCGCAAAGTTTCCAAAAAGCCCTGAAGCACCCCGTCCTCGCCGCCCGTTCCGTGGATGACCGGGAAAACCACATCTATTCCATGTTCCCTGAATGTATCGCCGGATACGGCCGCCGGTATTTTACTCAGCCGGTTGTCAACATGCACAATGTTTGCGCAAAAGGCATCCAGGTCCGGACCGGGGTTTTCATATATATAGAAATCCCCGTTCTTCGCAATCTCAAAAAGCGCAAAGCCGAACCTTGATTTATCCAGCGCCTTGATAATATGCACGGCGGACCTGCGTGATACCTCGTGTTCAGTGGAAACCCCGCCAAAGATTATGCCGACATTCAATTTCTTCAAACCGACCCTCCGCTATTCCGCAACATGACAGGATGTTACCTCTCCATAGTAAATGACATGGTAATCATCATTTGCCTCATAAAACATTTTCTTTAGATTCTTGTCAAGCAAGCCCGGCTCCATCGCCTGTTTGTAAACAACCTTGCACTCGATGTGAATTTTGCATTTGTCAATGAGCGGGGCGTTTACCGTGGCGGCTTCGAGCGGCTTGAATCCGCATTCCTTGAATTTATCGACGTTCCTTCCGGATTTTGTACCGCAAAGGGTAAGTTCCCTCCCGAGCTGGCCCGGGGCGGGAAAACTCACCACGAACTGCCCCGATTTATCAATCAGCCTGTATGTATGCCTTGAATACCTTACCAGCACGATCAGGACCGGCTTGTTCCATATCTGCCCCATGGCGGCCCAGCTGATTGTCATTGTGTTGATTTTATCGCCATAATTTGCAGTGAGAAAAGCTCCGCCCCTCGTAAGCTGTTCCGCCGCTTCCTTTATCACTTCCGTGAACAGTATTTCATTTAGCATACCAATTCCCTCCGGATTCAAATATTGCTTTTTATTATACCATATCCCGCCTCAATGGGTTTGGCCTTGTCAAAACTCTATGTCGGCCTTGATGATACTTTCGTTCAGATAAAGATTCCTGGACAATTCATCCCATTCATGCTTGCCCGGGCACGATGCATCAAATGTGAATGCCACTGTTTTCATATCAGGACTCTTGGAAAATTTCATCCCTGACACCTTATAGCCGGATTCTTCGAATGTTTTTTTTATCTCCGCATCGATATTTTTGGAATAAGCCGCCGTTATCCGTACCTTTCCCGACGCAGGCTTGATCTTAAGGATGCTTTCCAGCTTCCTGAAAAGAATCAGGCTGATGAAACTTACAAGCGTTGCAATTCCCGCAAGGATGAAATAACCCGATCCTATCGCTATTCCTATGCACGCCACCACCCATAGGGTCGCCGCCGTGGTAAGTCCCTTGACGCTGAATCTTTCCCTTATTATCGTGCCCGCCCCCAGAAAGCCTATGCCGCTTATAACCTGGGCCCCGAGTCTCGCCGGATCCATCGTGCCCGGAGCATATTTTTCATAAAGATACTGGGATGTTATCATGACAAGGGCCGACCCTATGCAGACCAGCATATGGGTGCGAAGACCCGCGGGCCTGTTCTTGTATTCCCTCTCATAGCCTATGATGCCCCCGCAGACCAGGGCCATTAAAATTCTCAGCACCGCGCCAAATTCAATGCTCATTGTTCCACCAGCCTTTCAGACAAAGATCTGCCTATGCTTTCCCATACTTTTTCATTTCCCAGTGAAAGCTGCCAGACCGCGACTCCCCTGAGGCCGTACTCAGCCGCAAGACCGGCCTTCAGGTATATGCTTCTTGGGTCCTCCAGCCACATCCTGTATACCGCCCCATCTTCAACATAATGCGCATAATATTGTCCGCTTTCCTCATCCCATTCCATGGCGGCGTTTTTTTCCCCGACAATCTCCATCGCCCGGTCGATTCCGACCGTATTTATATTCCTTACGGTTCCGTCGAGCTCCCTCCATATCCTTGTATAGAACGGTATTCCCATAACAAGCTTATCGGGATGCACATATTGAAGGGTCAGCTCGATCTGTTCCTCAACCCAGGCCAGCTGGGCCTGCGAGCCTGCTGTCGGCGATGAAGCCCAGAACTGGTCATATGTCATGACCATGATATAATCAGCATTGTCAGAAAGTCTTTTATGGTCGTAGCACAGGGAATAGTTGTCGCTGCCGCCCGGTATGCCGACGTCCACGGATATCTTTATTCCCAGTTTTCTTGCATAAGGCATAATTTCCCTTATCAATTGAGTATAGGCATCCCTGTCCCTGAGATAAATATTCTCGAAGTCCATGTTGATGCCGTCAAACCCATACAGCTGCGAGTAGGCCAGGATCTGCCTTATAATGTTGTCCCTTGCCTCAGGATTGTTCAGGACAGCCGAAGTCATCTCGATATCACTGAATGTATTGTTAAGCAAAGGCCATATAAGTGCTCCGATTTCATGAACTTTTTCAACATACGGGGCATCAGCCCTGCTTTCCATCGTCCCGTCCGGATCCATAACCGTGAACCAAGTCGGGGAATATACATTTATCTGGGGAAATTCCATGAAATCCTCAACGGGAGGGGTGGTTTTGTAAATATACTGCCATGCCAGGACGATATCCCCGATTTCACCCGGGGTCCTCCTGACAAGGTCGACCACTATGTTTTCAAAACTGACGCTGCTTCTTAGAAACCTGCTTTCTATATAGCCTATGACGCCTTCCGAAGTCCTTATCCTCGCCCATTCGCCGTCAATTTCAAATACATCGACTTCCTCGCCTTCAGCCCCGATTTCCCTGTACAGCGGAAATTTAATCGACATACCGCTTCTGATGGCAACCGGTTCAGGCACAGTCCCCGGCCTTCCCGCCGGGTTTTTACCCTGGTTGTCCGGATTTTGATAAACATATGGGCTTACAAATCCGGCATGTTCATAATTCTTCAAAAAATCTATTATAACGACATCATGCTCTTCCAGATACACGGCTTCTATGCCGAATATCTCCCTGAAGACCATGACCGGCACATACAGGACCCGGTTGATGTACCTTGCGGACATATCAAGCCTGACCGGCTCCATGTTTACATATGCCTCAAGTTCCCCGTCCCTCATCCTGATAACCTTGTCGTCTGACGTGACTGTTACAACCGCCCCGCCGGGATCCATGTAAATGGTCGGGTCAATCAAATCCTTGACAAGATCAAAAGGCAGGAGAATCTCCCCTCCGGACACAAGAGGCTGCGCGTAGCCCTTGACAAGCATGTCCCCGATTACCAGGTTAGTCCTCCCGCTGTCAAAAAATGCAATGATTTCATCCTCGGCGCTGTATTTTTCCCTGATTTTTTCAATGCCAATGAACGCTGCGAACATTGACACAACGGTATAAACCAGTATTATTGCGGCCATTGATATTTTTTTCAACACATTTTTCTCCGAAAACCGGATCCGTCAGTCCTTTAGCTTGTACTCAAGATGCTTTTTCATAAGGCCCAGGGATCGTTCGTCTGCCTCAAATAACAAGATGGTGCGCCTGCCCTTGTATTCAAGCAATCCGAAATACTCGTCCCCTGCATTGCCGCCCGAGACAGCGCTGATGGTTTTAGCCGCGTTGTTCCTGTATTCTTCATAATGCCTTGATTTTACGGGGGCGACGATGTCGAAATCCGTGAGGTCGCAGTTGAGGATCCTTTTTCTTCTTTTCCTGTTCAGGATCTTGTCCATGGCAATGGAGTTGCCGGCAAGAGTATACTCATACTCAATGTTTCTGTCAGTGATTATCCTGTGGGCGGCTATTACCACCACTACTATGACAGCAGCCGAATAACTTCTGGTAAACTCAATGATTATGGATGCCGCTATTATCGCAATCGAACCGACGACCGTCGCCAGGGTTATCAGGTTGTCCTTCGCATCCTTTGGCTTCACAATGCATTTTTCATATATATTTTCCAAACCGGACAGTCCGCCTTTCATATATATTACCTTTATATGATACCACATGACCCGGCGGCACCGGCGTAAAAAAGCAGATCCAGGCATGCAAAGCGCGGCTTTGACAAACTTGCTTCAATTATGAATGGACCCGGGGCCGCTCTTTGGCATCAGATAAGATCCTTTATATAAGATATGGAGGGAACCGTAAACGAGGGCTTGATTTTTGATTCAATAAGCATCTTCGGGCTGGTGGCACCGGTCATTACCAGCACTGACGCAGCACCGTTGTTTACGCCTATCGCTATATCGGTCTGAAGCCGGTCGCCTACAAAGACCATCCCGCCCCTTCCTACGCCTGTTTTCGCTTCAAGCGCCTCGACCGTATGCACATGGGGTTTTCCCATTACCAGAGGTTCCACTCCCGTGGACTCGGTGAACATTTTTATCATCGAACCCGTATCCGGCATCAGGCCTCCCTCGACAGGACAATTGGAATCCGGGTGTGTGGCGATGAATTCAGCACCGTTTCTTATGAACGTGCAGCCCTTGTAAATCTTTTCATATGTCAGGGTCGTGTCAAAGCCAAGAAGGACAATGCCGGGGTTGCTGTCATCCAGGGCGATCCCGGCATCGGCGAAACTGTCCGAAAGGCTTTTCGTGCCGATTACATAGACGCTTTTGCCCTTCCTGTTCTTATTTATAAAATCAATCGCAACGGCCCCGGATGAAAATATATCGTCATCATCGACCGCAACGCCCATGTTCCTTAATTTCAAAACATAATCGGTTATTGATTTTGAGGAATTGTTGGTAAAAAACAGAAATCCCTTGTTTTTGCTTTTTAAAAACTCAATGAACCCAAGGGCGCCTTCAACAGGGGTGTTGTCCAGGTAGAAAGTCCCGTCCATGTCGAGTATGAACATCTCCTTGTCCTTAAGCGGCCTATTCATCATTCCCGCCTTTCATGGCGCGCGCGGCTTCAACCGCCAGCGCGCATTCAATCCGTTTTTTTTGCAGCTCGCACGCCTTGTCATCAGGCATTGATATGCTTCCGTTCGCAAAATAGGCTGTCGCAGGACACCCCCCCGAACAAAAATACCTGGCCCAGCAATCCCTGCACTTTGCAATCGTCGTCACATTGTTTCTTTGCATTCTTCCGGCAAGCTCCCTGCTGAGCTTGCCTTCAAACACGGTTCCCATCCTGAAGCTTTCCTCCCCGGCCAGCCTGTGGCAAGCATAGATTTCCCCGTCAGGCGTCACTGCGGCATATTCGAACCCCGCCCCGCAGGCATTGATTCTCTTGAATATGCAGGGGCTGTTATAAAGTGAAATCTTGAAATGATAAAAATTATAATCAGACTGGGCCGCATATTCCACTGAAAATCTTTCATATTCCTCCTTTGCGGCAGCGATTTCATCATCGTTCATTTCAAATTCCCCTCCGGTTACGGGTTCTATCGAGATATCGGTGAAACCAAGAGAGGCAAGATGCCGTATGTCTTTTGCAAAATCAAGGTTCTCCCTTGTAAACGTTCCGCGTATAAAATATGACTTGTCTTTTCGGCCTTCCACAATTTTCTTTATATTTGGAAGAATGTCGTCATATGAACCCCGTCCCCCGGGATATTTCCTGAATCTGTCATGCACTTCCTTTCTTCCGTCAAGGCTAAGCACCACATTGTCCATGTGCTCGTTTATGAACCCGCACGACTCATCGTCGAGTATCGTTCCGTTTGTTGTTATCGTGAAGTGCACTTGCTTGCCATGCTTATCCTGCTCGCCCAAGGCATAGGCCACCGTTTGCCTGACAACATCAAAATTGAGCATGGGTTCCCCGCCGAAAAAATCAATCTCTACATTTCTTTTTGCCCCGGATTTTGACAAAAGAAGGTCAACGGCCTTTTTTGCCACATCAAAAGGCATCAGCTTCCTGCCCCCTGAGTACTCCCCGTCGCCCGCAAAGCAATAATCGCACCGAAGGTTGCATGCATGGGCCATATGCAGGCACATGGCCTTCAGAACCACTTCGCTGTCATCACCGTCAATTTCAGGTATGTCGATGCTTGAAAAAAGGGATCCTTCCCCGATAAGCTGGTCTATCTCCGAATAAGCCTGGTCATATTCCGCATTGCCCGCCATGTATTTGTCCGTGTTCTTCAGTTTCTCATAGTCAGCAGGGGCCGGGCAGCGGCTGAGTATATCGTATGCCGTATCGTCCGGCAGATGGATGGTCCCGCTGTTAATATCAAGGCATATGTTGAATCCGTTTTGTCTGAACAAATGTATCATTAATTCTCTCCGTAAATCTTAACTGAAGAGAATTATATCACATTTGCAAAAGCACCCCGGGATTAAAATTTGAATATTATTGAAATACATAAATTACAAGTATAGAATATACATGAGGTGTTTATTATGAGATGTGCAATAGGGCAGGACAGCCACGCTTTCTTCCAGCGTGTCGGCAGACCATTGATCCTCGGCGGGGTTGTAATACCCGACGGCCCCCCCCTTAAGGGCAACAGCGACGGGGATGTCATCTATCATGCGCTCACAAATGCCATATCGGGAATCACCGGTGTTAACATCCTTGGGGCGATCGCTGACGAGATGTGCATAAAGAACGGAATCACCGACAGTTCCATGTATGTCAGGGAAGCCCTGAAATACATAGGGATAAAAAAAATCAAGCATGTGTCGTTTTCGGTTGAGTGCCTTACGCCAAGGCTTTCATATTATATGAACGGCATCCGGCAGAATGTCGCCGATCTTCTTGGTATAGACATAAGCTGCGTGGGTTTCACCGCGACATCGGGTGAAGAGTTAACAAACGTCGGCAGGGGCAAGGGAATCCTGTGCACCTGCATCATCACGACTACTTAGAAGAGCTTCCGCAACCACAAGGTCCTCCTGCGTGGTTATCTTTATGTTTGAAAATTCCGATTCGACAAGATATATACGGTATCCGAAATACTCGGCTATCTGCGCATCGTCGGATACGCCCAGCCCTCTGAAAGCAGCTTTTTTATGAAGTTTCAGTATGTCTTTGTAAATGAATGCCTGCGGAGTCTGGATTCTGAAAAGCCTGTCGCGTTCAAGTGTGCGTTTTACAAAACCCCTGCCGTCGCTCTCTTTCAGTGTATCCGTAAGGGGCACAGCGGCGCAGCATGCGCCGTGTTCAACCGCACCCGCGATACAGTCCCTTATTATCCTTTCGGTCACCAGCGGCCTGGCGGCGTCATGAACAAGCACGATATCCGTATCCTTGTCCGCTTCCTGCAAGCCGTAATAAACGGACTCGGTCCTGTTCTCGCCGCCCTCCGTCATCCTTACCTTGTCCAGCATGCCTTCCTGTGCGAGTACTTTTGAGTATTCATCCATCCACTTCTTCGCCGCGACAACAATGACTCCCGTGATTTCCTCCATGCCAAGAAAAACCCCCGTTGTCCTTGCAATCAGGGATTTCCCGCCGATTTGTTCCAATAGCTTGTTTTTCCCGGCCATTCTTGACGACATCCCGCCGGCCGCGATTATTGCCGTTATTTTCATACTGTCATTCTATCCTTGCAAATATCAAACGCCCCGCGGATGTCTGGGTTATGCTTGTGACGGTGACCTGCCTCTCCTTGCCGATATGCTCCCTGCCGTTTTCGACTATCACCATGGCTCCGTCATCCAGATAACCTATCCCCTGTCCATTCTCCTTGCCTTCCTTGCTTATGTTAAGGTAGAACTTTTCACCCGGGAACGCCATTTTCTTAACCGCCTGTGCGAGTTCATTCAAATTCAGAACGGATATTCCCATTACAGCCGCTACTTTGTTCAGGTTGTAATCGGTTGTTATTATCCGGCATTTTGACTTTCCGCTGTACTTAAGAAGCTTTACATCCGTCTCCTGCCCGGTTTCATCGAATTCTGTTTCAACGACCTCGGCGAATTCGAGTTCCTTGACCATTGCTTCGAGCACCTCGAGCCCTCTCCGGCCTTTGCTCCTCTTTGTTTGATCCTGGCTGTCGGCCATGGCCTGGAGTTCCTTGACGATGAAGTTCGGAACCATTATCCTTCCTTCCAGAAAGCCGCTTTTTATTATGTCTATTATCCTTCCGTCTATAAGCACGCATGAATCAAGTATCTTCGACCCGTCCCCGTTTTTCTTTTTCCTGAAGGCATCAAGATTTATCTCGTCTTTCCTGCTTATGGCGAAATATATTCCCCCTATGCCGAGTCCGATGTTCAGAAGTATTGATATTGCGTTGCCGGCTATGGGTAATCCCCTGAAAGGTATTGACGCAAGATTGGCGACGATCAGGCCTACAACAAGCCCCATGGTACCTATCACGACCTCATAGAAAGTGACGTTTGAAACAGAGGATTCGGCCTTGCCGAAAAATCTGGTGAATACATTGAAAAGCAAACCCGTAAAATAAAACATAAGGGTTCCGAATACAAGGCAGGATGACAAATATATGATGACTTTCAAACCGGGTTCGCCGGGAGCCAGCAAATTCATCAGCACTGTATCGGCAATGGTATAGCCCGTAAGAACCCCTATGGCGCCGAAAACAATCCTAAGCATTTTTCCAAGCACAGGTTATCTCCTTAGTTGTTATTGACCCTGTCGGAAATCATTTTTTCCGCACTGTCAATGCTTATGCCCTTCACAAGCACCAGTTCGCTCAGCAGTATCTGTTTTGCGCTGGAAAGCATCTTGCGTTCGCCGGTTGAGAGACCCTTGTCCCTGTCCCTTTTCATCAGGGCTTTGACAACATAGGCCACGCTGGTAACCGAACCGCTTTTAATCTTCTCCATGTTTTCCCTGTAGCGTTTGTTCCAGTTGGTTGTTTCATCGCACTGATAGCCTGAAAAATCATCAAGGAGCTGGTCGGCCTCACTGTTGGTAATTATCCTTCGTACGCCAATCTTGTCGACTGAATCAACCGGAAGGGATACCTTCATCCCTCCTATTGGCATATTCAACACATAATAGCTTTTTATTTTGCCGAAAATTTCCTTTTCCTTAAGGTCGACTATTTCACCGGCGCCATGCATTGGATACACAACCTTATCGCCTATTTTATACATGGACACCTCCAAATTCTTGTTTTCATTATACATCAGCCGGTCGGCAGTGTCAAAATCGCAGGCCTGTATGCAAACATTATTGCTAAATATTACCATCAAATAAAATATTATGAAAAATTTTATATTATTTTATTGACATTACTGTGCGCCATACAGTAAAATGTTGCCATTGGAGGAGAATGGCATGGAATATGAAAACAAAATTCTTGAAGATGCGGTGATGGAGCTCAGGCGCGGAATCCTCGTCCTGGGAGTTCTCAGCCAGCTCGATGTTCCCCGCTATGGTTACTCCCTCAT
>JAFGQE010000099.1 GCA_016935835.1 Clostridia bacterium
AGATCAATGTTTTTCCGGTTGCGGACGGTGATACCGGAAATAATCTTTCGGCCACTATGTATTCAATAATAAATGAATCCAGGATCACGTCATCCGTCAAGGGTACGCTTGAATCCATTGCTGACGCGAGCCTTGGAGGCGCAAGGGGAAATTCCGGCATAATTTTCGCACAATACATGAGCGGTGTAAGCGCTGAAGTGGAAAATGATTCCATGATAAGCCTTGAGAATTTTGCCACGGCTCATAAAAATTCAGTCCGTTACGCCTATGAAGCGATCAATAACCCAGTCGAGGGTACTATGCTCACCGTTATCAGGGAGTGGGCTCATTCCCTGTTTGATTTTCATAAGAAAGCACGGGATTTTTCGGATTTGCTATCGCATTCATACGCTGTTTTGGAAGAATCGCTTAAAAAAACCACAAATCAGCTTCGGGTTTTGAAGAAAGCCGGTGTTGTTGATTCTGGTGCGAAGGGTTTCGTTTTGTTTATAAAGGGTTTCATGGATTTCATAAAGAATGAAAAAACATCAGCCATAGAAACAGAGGCGGACATAAGCCATGATGAAAACGCACCGCTTCCCATACATGTGGAAACAAATTTCAGGTATTGCGTTGAAGCAATGCTTGATGGCCATGGGGTCGACAGGGAAAAACTCAAGGCGGCCCTTGAACATCTCGGTGATTCGCTGATAGTGGCGGGAAACGAACATATTACCAGGGTCCATATCCACTCTAACAATCCTGCGGAGGTTTTTGCAGCGGCTTCGGAATTTTCAAAAATCTCAAGACAAAAAGTCGAGGACATGATCAGGCAGAGCGACATCGTTGAACACAGGAAGCACGATATAGCGCTTGTAACTGATTCAATTGCGGACCTGCCAAAAGAATTCCTTGACGAACACCAGATTCATGTTGTCCCGCTGAATATAATAATCGATGACACGGAATACCTTGACAAGCTTACAATAGATAATCTGAAAGTCATTGATCAGGTGAAAAACGGGAAAACCTTCCCGACATCGTCCCAACCTGATTCAAAGACTGTGGAGGCCGTCATTTCCTACCTTGCATCATATTATAAATCGATTATAGCCATAACAGTGGCTTCTGAACTAAGCGGAACATACAATGTATTCAAGGGGGTGGCCGAAAAATTATCCGGTCCGGGATTTCCGATAACTGTAATAGATTCAAAGCAAAATTCCGGGGCGGAGGGGCTTTTGGTCATTGAATGCGCAAAAATGATCGAGGAAGGCCTGTCGCATGATGAGATTGTGGCCGGCGTGCGGGAGCTTTCGGCGAAGGCAAAGATTCTTGTAAGCGTCAGGAATCTTGAAACAATGATAAAAGGCGGACGCCTTGGCACAAAAGCCGGAAAATTTGCAGAAAAACTAAATATGAAGCCAATAATAACGCTTGATGAAAAAGGAAAGGGAACAATAGGGGGCATTGCCTTTTCTCATAAGGGCAGCAAAAGGCTGTTGATCAGGCGAATGAAGGCGGTAATGAAGAAGGGCGGAATCAGAATTTATTCCATCGTTCATGTAAATAATTTCGAGGAAGCACAGATTTATGCGGGAATGCTTGAAGACATAACGGGAATCAAGCCGGATAATATAACGGAGGCTTCTTCAATAATAGCAATAAGTGCGGGCGACGGTGCTCTTGCACTGTCCTATATCGCAAATTGACGGGGGGCGCAATGAATATTTATCTACAGACGGCAATACTCTTATTTATTTATTTTGTCATTCTTTTTATCCTTGGGCAGGTGATGAGAAACAATTCGATCGTTGATGTCGGATGGGGCCTGGGCTTTACATTGGTCGCAATATATACATTCTTTGCGGGTGGATTCAATCATCGGTTTGCATCAATCGCGGTTACGGTTCTTGTCCTCTTATGGGGCTTTCGGCTTGCATATCATATAATAAAAAGAAACTGGATGAAGCCCGAGGATTTCCGTTATGTGGCCATGAGGGAAAAATGGGGTTCGAAGGCACAATGGCTCCATGCATTTTTCAAGGTTTACATGATCCAGATGGTTTTCATGTATGTCGTGGCATTGCCGATAATTGCACTCAATTCATCGGAAATCAAATTTGCCGGTTTCCTTGTCCCGGTTGGAATAATCATATGGGGCACGGGATATTTCTTTGAGGTCGTGGGAGACAGGCAGCTTCGGAAATTCAAGGGCGACCCGGCGAACAAAGGAAAGATAATGGACGAAGGATTATGGAAATATTCAAGGCATCCGAATTATTTTGGAGAAGCCGTGATGTGGTGGGGGATATTCGTAATGTCGATTTCAACCGGATATTTCTATCTGACATTTATCAGTCCGGCATTGATAACGTTTCTCCTTGTTTTTGTATCCGGGGTACCGCTCCTTGAAAAAAAGTACAAGGACAATCCGGAGTTCATTGAATACAGCAGGAGAACAAGCAAATTCATACCCTGGTTTCCCAAAAAGACCGGCTGAAGATATATATGGATAGGTTTGACTGATATATAAATTATAAGGAGTTTTGAAATGATTCAATTTTTAAAGGTTTTTGCGATTGCCTTCGCAGTGTTCATGGTGATTGATTTCATCTGGCTTGTATTCATAGCAAGGAAGCTTTACGACAGGGAACTTGGGGATCTCAAAAAAGATAAGGTCAACTGGCCCGCCGCAATAATATTCTATGTTCTTTATATAATCGGGCTGGCTTTCTTCGTGCTTCTTCCGGCGATTGACAGGCAATCGTTAACATATGCCTTGGGCGGAGGCGCTCTTTTCGGGCTGGTGGCTTATGCGACATACGACCTGACAAATCTTGCGACCCTCAGGGGCTTTCCACTGAAGATTACCATCATCGACCTGTGCTGGGGAACTTTTGTAACCGCCCTTACATCATTGCTTGCATATATCATTCTAAAATAATCGGTTGACAAATGACAATTAATGTAATAGCATGTACGCATGTCTTTACATTATTGGCTTGCCCTCAGTCAAATTGAATATCTCTCTTGCCGGGAAAAATTCCTTTTGCTCAGCCGCTTTGGAATTCCGGAAAAAATCTTCAATTCAAGCATGGGTTTATTATTGGAAACGGGAATAATTGCCTATGGAAAAGCCCGGCGCCTGCTTGAGACAAATATGGAAACATACCGTAATCCGGATTATGAAAAAAGAGGGATAAAGGTCTGCAGGTATCTTGATGATGAATATCCGGCCATGCTCAGGGATATCTATGACCCTCCGATTCTTTTGTATTATAAAGGAACGATTACTTCAAAAAGATGCATAGCAGTGGTAGGTTCCAGAAAATGCTCTGAAATGGGAATGCAAAGGGCGCGAGAAATATCGGCGGCCGCAGCGTCGGAAGGTTTCTGCGTCGTGAGCGGGATGGCAAGGGGGATAGACAGCTCTGCTCACAACGGGGCGTTGCAAAATGGCAGTACAACGGCAGTGCTTGGATGCGGCCCCGACATATGCTATCCCCTGGAAAACAAGGCACTGATGGCATTGATAGAACAATCAGGCTGTATAATATCGGAATACGCGCCGGGGATAAGGCCGGACAGGTATAGATTTCCTGCCCGGAACCGGATCATAAGCGGAATGTCCGAGGCGGTCATTGTCGTTGAAGCGGAAAAAAAGAGCGGGGCATTGATTACGGTTGAGTTCGGGCTGGACCAGGGAAAGGACATATATGCCGTGGATTGGAAAGGTGAGATTCATTCCGAAGGAACAACCGGACTTTTGGAAGACGGGGCGGAGGGCATTGACGGAATACCGGCATTCATAGAAAGAATAAAGGCTTTCCAGTAGTTTGACAGCCGGTTCATCAAAGGCATTTTCATCCTGCGCCAAACAGGGCCGATGCCCTGGATGTGAAAACGAAGGATTTGCAGCTGCACTGAATTATGTTGAAATAAATGCCGAAAGGTTATAATATAGTCACTGCCCGGCCTTCCGGGCATAATGAAAAAAAAGTACAACGGAGGAATGGATGGCGACCAAACTGGTAATAGTGGAATCCCCGGCCAAGGCCAAGACAATCAATAAGTTCCTTGGCGAGGATTATAAAATTTCAGCGAGTTTCGGGCATGTCAGGGACCTGCCGAAAAAAACACTCGGTGTGGATTTGGAAAACAATTTCACCCCGAAATATGAAATAATGCCGGATAAAAGGGAAATCGTTTCAAAGCTCAGGAAAGAAGCCAAGGAATACGAGAAGATATATCTTGCCACCGACCCTGACAGGGAGGGCGAGGCGATATCCTGGCACCTGGCTCATATCCTGGACATCAACGAGAAGGAAAACTGCAGGATAACCTTCAACGAAATAACCAGGAAGGCCGTTCAGTCCGCCATAGAGGCCTCGAGGCCAATTGACGCCGGCATGGTTGATTCACAGCAGGCAAGAAGGATACTCGACCGTATAGTAGGTTACAAGATCAGCCCTCTTTTGTGGAAGAAAGTAAAGAAAGGCCTTAGCGCGGGAAGAGTTCAGTCGGTTGCCGTGCGATTGATCTGCGAGCGGGAAAGGGAAATAGACGGGTTTCGGCCAGTGGAATACTGGAACCTGAATATAGTCTTGTCAAAGAAAGGTGAAAAAGAAACTTTCACGGCAAGATATTATGGTGATTCGGATGGCAGGCGAAAGCTGGAAAAAGAAGCGGATGTGGCGGAAGCCATGGCAAAATTCGAGGGAAAGCCTGTTGTTGTCAGGAATGTAAAGAAATCCGAGAAGAAGAAATATCCCTATCCTCCGTTCACTACCAGCACGCTTCAGCAGGAAGCCTCGAACAAACTTGGTTTCCCGACCAAAAAAACCATGTCCGTGGCACAGCAGCTTTATGAAGGAGTGAATGTAGGTGATTCCGGCAGCATAGGCCTCATAACATACATGAGGACAGATTCCACAAGGGTCTCGGCTGAAATACAGAACGAAGCCAGGGACCTTATACTTAAGATGTTCGGAGCCGATTACTTTCCAACGGCAAAAAATACCTATGTCAACAAAGGAAAGACGCAGGATGCCCACGAAGCGGTAAGACCGACGAACCTCGCCTTCCTGCCGCACGAAATCAAGGAAAGCCTTACCGGGGACCAGTATAAGCTTTATAAGCTCATCTTCGACCGTTTCGTGGCAAGCCAGATGTCGCCGGCCATATCGGACAATGTAAATGTGGATTTCGAATCCGGGGGACAGATATTCAAGGCAATGGGCAGCGTGGTTGTTTTCAAGGGTTTCCTGGCTGTTTATGAGGCTACTGCAGGGATACAGAATGACGAGGAAGAAACAATAGTCAATGCATATATGCCTGAACTAAGTAAAAATGAAGAAGTGGTGCTGAAGGATATTTCAAAGGAACAGAAGTTCACGCAGCCTCCGGCCAGATATACCGAGGCCTCACTGGTAAAGACAATGGAGGAAAAGGGGATAGGCAGGCCGAGCACGTATTCTCCGACAATATCAACGATTATAAGCAGGGAGTACGTGGAAAGGCAGAAAAAGAGCCTGGCCCCTACTGAGCTTGGTAAGATCGTAAATGAAATAATGGAAAATAATTTCACGCATATAGTCGATTATAACTTCACCGCGGATATGGAGAACAAGCTTGACGACATAGAGCAGGGCGGGACCGACATGAACAGCGTTTTGTCGGACTTTTACAATGAATTCAGCGAAATACTGGACAATGCATACAAGACACTGGAAAAAGTGGCCATGCCGGTTGAGGAAACTGATATCATATGTGAAAAGTGCGGCAGGAATATGGTTGTAAAGACAGGCCGGTATGGGAAATTCATAGCATGCCCGGGTTACCCTGAGTGCAAGAATATCAAGCCGTATATTGAAGACACGGGAAAGATTTGCCCTAAATGCGGGGGAAGGGTTGTCTACAAGACAACCAGAAAAAACAAGAAGTTCATTGGGTGTGAAAACTATCCTGCATGTGATTTCAGTTCATGGAACCTTCCGACCGATGGAAATTGCCCCAAATGCGGTACTTTCCTGACCAAGGGCCGGATTGATTACAAGCCGCACATAGTTTGTCCCAATCCGGCGTGTGATTATAAGGAGCAGATTGTCAAAGGCGGAAAATGATGACCGACCACATTGATGTAATAGGCGCGGGCCTTGCAGGATGCGAGGCTGCTCAAAAAATAGCATCGTTCGGAATCAAGACAAGGCTTTATGACATCAAGCCTTCCAAGATGAGCGATGCCCATTCAAGCGGCGGACTGGCGGAGCTTGTCTGCAGCAATTCACTCAAATCAGTTTCACTTGAAAACGCCTCGGGCATCCTTAAGGAAGAAATGCAGCTGCTGGATTCCATTGTAATTGAAAGCGCATATAGAAACAGAGTGCCGGCAGGAAATGCACTCGCCGTGGACAGGGATGCATTTTCCTCGTATATAACGGACGCCATGGTGAAAAATGAAAACATTGAGGTCATATGCCGTGAGGTATGTTCAATAGATCCCGGTCAAATAACAGTGATTGCCACCGGACCCCTGACCACGGAATGTTTTTCTGCATTTATCGCGGAACTAACCGGTTTGGGAAACATGTATTTTTATGACGCGGCCTCACCGATTGTCATGGCTGAATCCATTGATATGGAAACCGCATTCCGAGCATCCAGATACGGAAAAGGCGGCGAGGACTATATAAACTGCCCGATGGATGAAAGGCGGTATGGGCTTTTCATGGAATTCCTGCTTTCGGCGGAGAGGGTTAATCCGAGGAAATTTGAAAAACGCGATATATTCGAAGGTTGCATGCCTGTGGAAATCATGGCCTCCAGGGGATACGATACATTGAGGTTCGGGCCGCTTAAACCAATTGGGCTCACAGATCCAAGGACGGGTAATAAGCCTTTTGCCGTCGTACAGCTGAGAACTGAAAATATTTCCAATACGATGTATAATCTTGTGGGTTTTCAGACGAACCTTAAATTCGGGGAACAAAAAAGGATGATGACTTTGATCCCCGGCCTGGAAAATGCAAAAATCGCCAGGTACGGAGTGATGCACAGGAATACATATATAAATTCACCGGAAATAATCGACAGGACATGCGCCTTCAAAGCTGATCCGAATATTTTTTTTGCCGGCCAGATAACCGGTGTGGAAGGATATCTTGAATCGGCGGCGACCGGGATTGCAGCGGGACTCAATGCCGCGATGAGATTCCTTGGGAAAGAACCCGTGCTTTTTGCCAATGAAACACTGACAGGGGCCTTGCTTGAATATATATCGGGAAACAGGAGCCATGTGTTTCAGCCAATGAACGCAAACTTCGGAATCCTGAAACCGCTTGAGGAGACTCTTGCCGACAAAAGGAAAAAGACGGAGATGTATGCGGAACGGGCCCTCAGGGCGATGGCAAAAACCGCGGACGGAATCAGGAAAGTCTTTTGACAATCAATTCAGATGCCCTTTGTTCAATCGAATCATCGAGCTTCGAAAGACTGTAGTCTCCATAGCGTCTTTTTAGCGCGGTTTCTAAAAGAATATCGCAAAGCGATGGATTCTTTGGAAGCAGGGGACCGTGTGAGTAAGAGCAGAAAACATTCCTGTACCGGGCGCCCTCGGTTCCATCGGCACCATTGTTGCCAAAACCCCTGATGATCTTTCCAAGCGGCCTGATGCCTTCGCCAAGATAAGTCTTTCCCGAATGATTCTCAAAGCCGGCAATCCTCAGGGGCTTGCCGCCATTGTCCATATCGAACATGTAATCGCCTATCATGCGTTTTTTATCGCCGATGGTATGGATGTCCATTATTCCCGTAAAATCGTACTGCAGGCCTTCATGCGTCGTATAATGGGTGCCCAGCAGCTGATAACCCCCGCATATCGCCAGAAATACAACTCCGGATTCAACCGCTTCCTTTATAAGGCGCGTTTTTTCCCCGGAAAGGTCGTTCAAAAGAACCTCCTGTTCGAAATCCTGACCTCCGCCTATGAATACAATGTCATGCCCGGATGCACTGAATGCAGTTCCTGAGGGGACTTCGGAAACGATGGCCCGGATGCCGCGCCATTCAAGGCGGTTTCGCAATGCGCAAATGTTTCCCCTGTCGCCGTAGAGGTTAAGCAGATCCGGATAAAGATGGCAGATTCTCAGTTCGTCCATAAAATTACTTCCAGAATTTCTTTATTTTATATTTACGCGACAATGCTTTCCTAAAATCGAACATAGCCGTATATGTGGGAAGAATGTAAACAGGAAGCCTTTCGGTGTTTTGCCCCATAGCCTCGGATATAACATCCTGATATGACCCGGTGGTCTTAATCGCGGCCGTATCAAGCCCCGCATACTTGAATCTGAGCAGAAGTTCCACGGCGCGTGTTCCCGATAGGATTATCCGGGGGAAAATATCGGCGGCCGCTGAAATTTTTTCGAAGTTGGCATCCCAGATCCATGAAATATCCGTACCGTCGGCGTGCCTGTCATTCAGTATCATCACAAGTATTTTACGGACGGGGTCATTTGCGAGAAAATTAATCACCTGATTGAGCCCGGCGGGGTTCTTGACCAGAATCATATGGATGCTTATACCTTCAAGATCGAGAACCTCCATTCTTCCAAAACCGCTCCTGAATGTTGAAATGCCGTCGATTATCAATTCCGGGCGAAGTCCAAGTTCGCCAGCGGCCGCCGCTGCGGCGAGCGCATTGTATATATTATAGGCTCCCGGGATGGCGACCTTTGCCCGGATGGAGTCGCCCTTCAGGCTGAACAAAGCTTCGCTGAATGAAGATCCCAGTGAAATCTCATCGGCTGAATAATCAGGGGACTCCCTTCGGTAGCCGCATCCGGGACAGCGGAAACCGCCGAGGTGGGCATATGTCCTGAAGTCATATTCATAGCGGCTCTTGCATTTTATGCAATATGGCGCGTCGGAAATGAAGTCAGCGTCCAATCCATAGGGAGGTGAGTTAATACCGAAAAGATATGTTCTGTTTGGAACCAATCCCTTGATTGAATATGACAGCGAGTCATCGGAGTTCAAAATCAGCGCTGCATTCGGGGAAGACCTGATTCCGTCGATTATGCTGTTCAGGGCATGTGTTATCTCGCCGTACCTGTCTAACTGATCCCTGAAAAGGTTGGTTACGACTACAATTGAGGCGTTTATGTGCTTGCCTACGGTTTTGAATGCCGCCTCGTCACATTCGATCACGGCGAATTCACTTTTTATTTTACCGAATGAAGTGCTGTTCAGGGCGAATGCCGCGGTTATGCCCGAAATAAGGTTTGCGCCTGACTTATTCTCAAAATAGGTTTTGCCGGATTTCCTTAGAATCTCTGAGATTATCCTGGCTGTGGTTGTCTTGCCGTTTGTTCCGGTTATGAGTATTGTCCTGACATCCTTGGACAGATATGACAGAAGATCCGCCTTGACTGCCATGGCGGCTTTGCCGGGAAGCGATGTGCCTCCCGAACCTGAAAGCCGAAGCAGGAAAGTCATGGCCTTTGCGATTATGATGGCAGAAAAGATCTTGAATTTCATGATAAAAAGTATATCATAGCCCTTTTGAAATTGAAATTGTCAAAGTTGTGGGATATAATCTAAAAACAGGGATTGAAATCAAATCAAATAAAAAGGAAGTATGAAATTGGCCGTCAATGAGACAGACTTGATCAAAAAGTGCCAGGCGGGTGACTCCGCCGCTTTCGACGTGCTCATCGACATGTATGCATCAAGGGCCTATGCAGTTGCTTTCGGAGTCATGGGAAACCAGCATGACGCCTCTGACATGGTGCAGGATGCCTTTATAAAGGTATATAAAAATATTAAAAAGTTCAATTTTCAGAGTTCCTTCAATACCTGGCTTCACAGGATAGTCAAGAACACTTGCATCGACGAGCTTAGAAAAAGGGGAAAGGGAACGGTTGTTTCACTTGACGCGGCGCTTGATTCGGGAGACGGCGAATACTTGGTGCAGATAGCCGATGATGCGCCGGGGATACAGGAGATTCTCGAGAAGCAGGAAGAGAGCGGGATGCTCTGGGAGGCCCTCGGGGAACTGAACGAGGCACACAGGCTGGTGCTTGTGCTTGCGGATATAAAAGGCTACGAATATGTCGAGGTGGCGGCGATGGCGGGCATACCCGTAGGAACAGTAAAGTCAAGGATTTCAAGGGCAAGAACAAAACTTGCTGAAATTATACGTGAAAAGGGAACTATTTGAATACAACTCCGTCAAAAATATAAAGGAGAGCGGAATGTACAAGGTGTGTAGCGAGAAAATCGAAGAATTGAACCTGATGGCCGACAATATGCTGACCGGTGATGAACTGGAGGCTGTTTCGTCACATCTGGAAACCTGCGCCGCATGCCGTGGATATTTGAATGACATCAGGGCTCTGAAGGCATCGGTTGCGGGGCTTGAAATCAATGTCCCGTATAATCTTTCAGAAAAAATAAGCATGGCCGTAAGGCGCGAGGCCGTTAAACGCGAAAGGATCAGAAAGCTCTACTATGCGTCATCCTTCGCGGCCGCATGCATCGTGGTTGCATTTTCGTTTTATTTATCAGGCGCAATCGGCGGCTTCGGAAGCAAAACCAGCGAATCACTTGAAGCAGACAGGTATGCCGGCTCCACGGAACAAGGAATGCTGTCTGCCCCGGAAGACAACAGTATAAAGGGCATGGGAAGCGACACCGCGGAAGTCCCGGCTCCCGAACCCTTGCCGGAACTGGCGTTGGACGCGGAAAGCCTGGATAATTTCGAATACTATGCCAGTGCGCTGGCTGACGGGGGCAATGTAATAGTAAACCAGGGAAACTCAAAACTGGATTACGGTTTTGAAGGCATGCAGGATGTGTTTTATGCAACCAGGACTTATACTTCTAGTGAGGCCATGGAAATATTGGAAAATGAGTTTGGCGTCAGACCCGTTGAAATAACCCGGGGCCAGATATTCTTTGAAATCAGCACCGGCATGCTGAGCGGTCTCGAAACAAGGCTTGACTTGGTTTCATCAGGGGTGCTGGAAAAAGACAAGGGCGTCGTAACCGTCCGCATTGTTTCCATAACGGAATAATAACGGCAACATAATCTGTTATAATATGGATGTGCGCATGCGCATCCATATTTTATTGGGCGGGCAAGGAAGTACGCGGGAACAGCCAGGCCGATCAACGGCTGATTTAAGGAACTTACGGTGCAGAATGAATAAACTCTTATTGATTGACGGAAACAGCATACTTAACAGAGCCTATTTCGCAATGATGGGAAACAGGATGCTTTCCACGGCTGAAGGTCTTCCTACTAATGCGATTTTCGGCTTTTTGAACACCTACGATAAATTCGCGGCAAGTGAAAGCCCTACGCATGCCGCGGTGGCCTTTGATACAAGCAAACCTACTTTCAGGCATGGCATGTACGACGGGTACAAGGCGGGAAGGAAACCAATGCCGGATGATCTGGCGGCACAGCTGCCCGTCATGAAGGATATACTCGACCGAATGGGGATAACAAGGTTGGAGCTGCCGGGATATGAGGCGGACGACATACTGGGGACACTGGTTGAAAAAGCACGTGGGGAGGGCTGCGAAGTCGTTGTTCTTACCGGGGACAGGGACATGATGCAGCTGGCCGGGGAAAAAACCGTCATAAGGATCCCTACCACTGCAAAAGGAACCACCACCGTATCTTCATATGACAGGGATTCGATATTGAATGAATTTGGTATTGAGCCAAATCAGTTCATAGAAGTCAAGGCCCTTATGGGAGATAAATCCGACAACATACCCGGGATTGCCGGGATAGGCATGAAGACGGCGCTTGATCTTGTGGCCGCCTATGGGAGCCTGGAGGGCATATATGAAAACATTGATAAAATCAAATCCGACTTACAAAAGACCAAGCTTGAATCGGGCAGGGAAAGCGCATTCCTGAGCAGGGACCTTGCCAGGATAAAAACGGATGTTCCGCTGTCTTGCGGACTGGAAGCGCTGAAAATCGGCGAAATGGACGGGGATGCGCTGTTGGATATATTCAAAAAGCTTGAATTCAATTCATTTATAAAGAAATACGGACTGAAGCGCCAGGAAAAGACGAGCATTGAATACATGGAACTTGATGCCGCTGATGATTCAATCAGGCATGAAAGGCTTGCCGTTCATTGTGAATTCGACTCGAATGAAACCCCCGTTGCCTTCGCGTATACCGTTGATGGAGTAAATGTATACAAAGGCAGCGATGCCGGGGCACTAAAGAAGATAATGACGGATGCAAAAACAATCAGCGGGCATTACCTCAAGAACCTTTTGGTTTATCTGCTTAAGGAAGGAGTTCCTGCGCCTGCGGTAGCCTTCGATTCCGCCACGGCCGCATATCTTGCGGACGCACTAAAGGATACATATGGAATCGATGAACTCTGTGAGAAATACCTTGGGGCGGAATTTCCGAAAGATGGCGGGGCGGCAGCCTGCGCGGCGGTCATCAATCGGCTTGAATCAAGCATGATGAATGTGATCGGGGAGCTTGGCATGACCAATCTGCTTGAAAAAGCAGAACTTCCATTGATAGAAGTACTGGCGTCAATGGAATATCTGGGTTTTCGCGCGGACAGGAAATTCCTGGAGGATTTTTCCAAAAGGCTGGGCAGGGAAATTGAGATTCTTGAAAATCGTATTTATGAAGAGGCGGGAGGTGCTTTCAACATCAACTCGCCCAGGCAGCTTGGAACCGTTTTGTTTGAAAAACTTGGAATGCCTTATGGAAAGAAGATGAAAACGGGATATTCGACGAATGCAGAGGTGCTGGGCAGGCTTGCCGAAAAATACCCGTTTGTGAAACTGATCCTTGAATACAGGCAGCTTGCCAAGCTCAAATCCACATATGCGGACGGATTGGCAAAGGTCATCGGCGGGGACGGAAGGATTCATTCCACTTTCAGACAGACCGTGACCGCGACGGGAAGACTCAGCAGCACGGAGCCGAATCTGCAGAATCTTCCGATCAGAACTGAACTGGGAAGGGAAATCAGAAAGGCATTCATACCTGGTAATGATGAATTTCTCATTACAAGCGCCGATTATTCGCAGATTGAGCTCAGGATACTTGCGCATGTGGCTGACGACACCGGGATGAAGCAGGCCTTCATAAACAAGGAGGACATCCATACCCAGACCGCCGCAAGGGTGTTCGGAGTCGACGACAGGTTTGTCACAAAGGAAATGAGGAGGGCGGCGAAGGCCGTCAACTTCGGAATTATATATGGAATATCAGATTTCGGGCTTTCCGAGGACCTGGACATACCCGTATATACTGCAAAGGATTATATACAGGAATACTTCAGGCAATACAAGGGAATACGCAAATACATGGATGATGTTGTCGATTTTGCTCAAAAAAACGGTTATGTCCGTACTATATTCGGAAGGCGAAGATATATACCGGAACTGAATTCAAAGGCATATGCCATGAGAGAGTTTGGAAAAAGGGTCGCATTGAATGCCCCGATACAGGGGGCGGCCGCTGATATAATTAAGATGGCTATGGTTGATGTTTATAAAAGCCTGGCGAAAAACAGAATGAAGTCAAGGCTGATACTTCAGATTCATGATGAACTGGTTGTTGAGACGCACAGGGATGAGGTTGACGAAGTCGAGGGAATACTCAGGGAGTGCATGATGGGAGCGGCCGAACTGAGCGTCCCTTTGGAAGTGGACGTCCGGACAGGCAAATCACTTTACGACACGAAATAGGAGGGGAATTTGATTATCGGAATAACAGGCAGGATGGCAACCGGAAAATCAACCGCCGCGTCAATTATTTCAAAAAAGGGATTTCTTCTTATAGACGCCGACTCGCTGTACCATGGCCTGAGGGAGTCGTCGGATGAAATGAAGGAAGATCTTATCGAAGAGTTCGGGGGACTTTCATCCGCCATGATATTCAGGCAGATAAAGGATGACAGGCAAAAAAAGAAAAGGCTTGATGAAATAACTCATAAATATGTAGCGGCTGAAATCAAAAGGATTGTTGGCGGGAATTCCGGCAAGAACATTGTTATTGACGCTCCGGTGCCGGTGAGGGAAGGATTCCTTGACATATGCGATGTTATATTGGTTACGGACTGTGAAATTGAATGCCAGGTCGAAAGGCTTGGGTCCAGGAACGGCATCAGTAAAAGGGAAGCTCTTGAAAGAATGGGGATACAGGATGGGCGGGATTATTACACTGCCCTTGGCGATCTTGTCGTAGACACAGGGCGCATGGATGAAAATGACCTGCGGATTGTCCTTGATATCTTTCTCGGAGACCGAGGCGGCAAGGCGTCCTGATCAAAAAAAAGCCCATTGAAATTCAATATTAAATTTCAAACTTGTAACTTTAGAGGACTGTATGTTAAAATGTAGCTGATAATTATACAAAAGAGGAGGTTGGTGAGATGCAAGGAGCCAGATTGAGCGTAACTGCAGTTGCCAGCGATAAAGTCAAACAACAGAAATTGAATTTCTACATCAATGGTAAAATAAGTAATTTTGAGAGAATAGATAACGTACAATTTTCACAGGTTGACGACGGGGCGGATTTTATTTATTCCCTGAGTGAAAACATGGAGTGCGTTATCGAACAGAGCCAGACGGTTGTATCGGTGGAAAAGGAACTCAAAAGATACCAGAAGAAAATGGAGGGCGTCTCCGCCGGTGACAAGAGAAAGGGTTTTGTAAACTGTGTCAGGGGTACGTATGATTTCATCTACGGGATAACGGGTGAGAATGAAATCGAATTTTCAAAGGACAAGCTGTTCACCGGGATGGTAATCGCCGGTGGCGTTCTGAAGGCTGTATCCACGAATTATAATTCAATGTACAGGATCAGGAACTCCCGGGTAATGAATTTATTCGAGAAAATTGAAAAACCTTACTATGCGGTTGACAAGCAAAGGGAAGAGAACTACTCCCCGAGCAAGGGTGTTATGAAAGAGTTCGAGACAGATGACTTGAAAAAAGGTGATATTTATGTTTTTGCAACGACAAACACCAATACAAGGATAGACTGCGAGATTCTGGAAAGTTTTTCGGATTCAGCGAAAGATTCCGAGGAAATGGCCTGGAATGTGGTTAACCAGGCCGTCAAGCATTCGATAACTGATAATTTCATAGTGATTGCCGTAAGGATTGATGAACCTGGGATTCAGGGGGCGGTCATTGTTGACGAGGATAAAAAATCTGAATCAAAAAATGAGATTGTCTCTGAAAATACCGGGCAAAAGATTAAAACGGACTCCGCGGATGAAAAAAAACCTGGAATTTTTGCGGCTGCAGCGTCAATATTCAAATCATCCAGGGATTCCACGGAAACACAGGAACCTGATGAACCAAAAAGCACGGCCGGTACTGCGATAAAACAGGAAAAAGAAGTATATGAAACCGAAGCCGGCAAGGTATATAATGATTACGGGAAAAAAATGAATTTCCCCGGGGTGAGCAAGGAATATAAAAAGCTTAATATAAAGAGGCCTGTATTTATGAAAAGAAGAATGAATATTTATTTAAAAAGATTTGTAAGCATTGTAATTGTACTTCTGCTGATGGCGGGCATTGTATATGGAATGTACAACCTGCTGAAGCTTATTTTCACAGAGCCTGAGCAGGTGGTGGAGATAAGTCCGACACCGGTTGCCACGCCCACGCCGACACCTACGCCCACACCGACGCCCACGCCG
>JAFGQE010000100.1 GCA_016935835.1 Clostridia bacterium
CCTCGGACTCCTGCACATGGAGATAATCCAGGAACGCCTGGAAAGGGAATATGACCTTGATCTCGTGACGACCGCACCGAGCGTAATATATGACATAATCCGTATCGATGGCTCGAAAGTCAGGGTGGACAATCCCGCCAACATGCCCGACCCATCGGAAATCTACTGGATGGAGGAACCGATAACCAAGTCCGGCATAATAGTGCCAACTGACTATCTGGGCAATATAATGGACCTTTGCGTGGAGAGACGCGGCGTGTTCATTGACATGGTATACCTTGACGATGTGAGGGTTAGGCTTAATTTTGAAATTCCTCTCAATGAAATCATATATGATTTTTTCGATGCGCTGAAATCCCGTTCAAAAGGCTATGCATCACTTGATTATGAGGTCATCGGGTACAGGAGGTCGAAGCTGGTCAAGCTCGACATCCTTCTTAACGGGGAGAAGGTCGACGCGTTGTCATTTATTGTCCATGACTCGAAGGCATATGCCAGGGGCCGGCGCATAGCTGAAAAACTCAAGGAAAACATTCCCCGCCATCAGTTCGAAATTCCGATACAGGCATGCATCGGCGGCAAGATAATCGCCAGGGAAACCGTCAGCGCCTACAGAAAGGATGTACTTGCCAAGTGTTATGGCGGGGATATAACCCGAAAGAAAAAACTCCTGAACAAGCAAAAGGAAGGCAAAAAGCGCATGCGATCGCTTGGAAACGTGGAAGTGCCACAGGAAGCTTTCATGAGTGTGCTTAAGCTGGATACATGATATGAAGGACCTGAGGCTTTATATTCACATACCGTTTTGCAAACAGCGCTGTTCCTACTGCGACTTCCCGACCTATGACGATAAATCATATCTCATTCACAGCTATTTCAATGCCCTTCAGACGGAAATCGCCCTTTACAGCCCGATCATAGATAAATCCAATATAACCAGCGTCTTCTTCGGCGGCGGAACACCGTCCTACCCTGAAGCGGAGTACATCGGGCGCACCCTTGGAAAATGCAACATTAATGACGGGACCGAGGTGACAATTGAGGCCAACCCGGGAACGGTCGACTATGACAAGCTTTTGGCATATCACGATGCCGGAATCAACAGGATCAGCTTTGGCGTTCAGTCCTTCAACAACGATATGCTCCTTATCATGGGAAGAATCCATGACAGGTCGCTGGCGATCCGAAACATAAAGGATGCGCAAAAAGCAGGCTTTGAGAACATCAGCATCGATCTTATGCACGGCTATCCGATGCAAAGCGAGAGCGGATTCAGTGAAAGCCTGGAAACCGCAATAGGCCTTGGTGTCAGGCACATTTCATGCTATAGCCTGAAGATTGAAGACGGTACGCCCTTGAGAAGCATGGTTGACAAAGGGATTCTTCCCGAGCCTGACGATGACGCCGACAGGCGGATGTACGAGACTGCTAAAAAACTGCTTGGGGCGAATGGTTTTATGCACTACGAAATATCAAATTTCGCTATGCCCGGATATGAATGCAGGCACAACATCGGATACTGGAAGCTTGATGAATACATAGGCCTTGGAGCCGCGGCGCATTCATATTACAACGGCAGGCGCTTTTCCAATACGGAAAATCTCGGCGGCTACATCCGGAGCCTGAACGAATATGTGATTCCGGAGAACTACTCCGAAGAGATAAACGAAGAAGAAAGCATCAAGGAATTCATGATACTTGGCCTCAGGATGACCGAGGGGGTCAACACCCAGGATTTTTATCAAAGGTACGGCAGGGACATCTTCTCCGTATATGGCCCCGAAATCAATGAATGCACCGAAGCAGGCCTGTTGAAGGCCGAAAACAAGCAGCTTCGCCTGACATCCCGCGGCCTCGACTTCGCCAACAAGGTATTCCGCAAATTCATCTAAGGCTGCCCTAAACATTTTCATTCTCATCAAAGGCTGCCCTAAACATTTTCATCTTATCAAAGGCTGCCCTAAATATTTTCATCTCATCAAAGGCTGCCCTAAATATTTTCATCTCATCAAAGGCTGCCCTAAATATATTCTGTAAGAGGGAGCTTATTAGAATATAATATTGACAAAAAATGGAATAATATGGTAATATATACCATATCATTTAAAGGAGGGCGTCATGAATTGCATCAGGGTAAAAAGTGTAAACGATGAATACCATGTGGTTTTAAAGTTCATTGAAGAACTTGCAGTGTTTTCCGACATCCACGAACGTGAGGTTTTCATTGAGATTCTTCTGAAGATCATGAAGAAGAAAGGTTGTAAGATATATGCGAATACTATTATGCTGAACCATGCGCATATGGTTATCAAGCTTTCAAGGGAGGCCAAGCTTTCTTCTGTTATGATCAGCTTGACGACGCAATTTGCCAAATTTTATAACAAATATCATGAACGAAAAGGCCGTATTTTCAGTAGAAGGTATTTCAGCAAACCTATAAATGAAGAAAGATATTTCTTTTCATCAGTAAAATATGCGTTTATGAATCCAGTCAAGGCGGGTTTGGTCGATTCTCCCTGGGATTACGAGTGGTCTTCCGCGCATTGTTATCTGGAAATGAAAGGCCCATTTTTCAACTGTGATATATATGAAAGATATAATAAGCATTTTTTTGATGCAACAATCAGTTTTGAAGAGTTCATAGGCAAGCCTGGGGATGACAGTCTCATTCTCGATATAGAACGGAAACGTTACTATGAAAGGGAAGCTAAACAAATCTTCATTGATGAGCTAGGGAAATATGGAATTTGCAATCTGAAAAACCACGGGGATATAAAAGAGGCAAGAAATGTAATCCGCAGACTTCAACAAATCGGAATAACATTCGTGCAGATGAAAAATTTCAGTGGAATGACAATTCAGAATTTGAAAAAAGTACTTTATTCATTTTAATATTAGTAATCTGATCTCTAATAACAAAATCGGCACAAATCGGCTGTCGATGTTTTGTTGCAACAAAAATTCATAAAAACCAAATGCAATAATAGAAAGCTAAAAAACTATAATCCCAAAATGCAATTCAATACTGAAAACAATAACAATTGCTCAAAGCACGCAGCTTTTGCGTGTTGCTTTAAGGCTGCCCTTAAAGTTTTGTTAATCAAAGGCTGCCCTATAAATAAGAATTTAGGTATTGACAAAAATACGGGCGGGTGGTATCTTTTGTTTAGATTAGCACTCTAGACAAGCGAGTGCTAACCGGGAGAAAAGCATGAACCAAAGGACCATGGCCATACTGAAGGCCATCATTGAGGAATATGTGACCAGCGCTGAGCCTGTAGGCTCTAAAACTGTTGCAAGAAAATATGATTTTGGCGTCAGTTCTGCGACCATACGAAATGAGATGGCCTTGCTGGAGCATCTTGGATTCATAGAATCCCCCCATACATCCGCGGGAAGGATTCCGGTCGAGAAAGCGTACAGATTCTATGTAAATACGATAATGGATGAGAACCTGAGCAATTTCGAGGAGGAGTTTGTAGAGCTGTCAAGTTACATGGAGCCTGATTCTTTCAGAAAAATAATCGAAAACGTGTCCAGGGAAGTCTCGACATATACGCATTATGCATCCATAGCGATTATCGCCGAGGATGGAAGGGATTCCATTGAACTGGTGCATGTAATAAAGGCGGGGAAAAGGGAAATCCTTTGCATCGTCATGATGGAAAGCAGAAAAACGCTCAATTTCATGGTCGAAGTTTCACAGGAGATTCCGGACGAAAAGCTGATCCTTTTCTCGAAGTTGATGACGGAAAAGCTCAAGGGAGTGAAAAGCTTCAATGTGGAGGAGACCAAAATTGATTTCCCCGATTACAAGGATGACATGGCAAAGATCATGAAGGCGATTGCCGCTCATATTGCAGAGGAGTGCGAGGTTGACGTGATAATTGAAGGGGCCTCGAATTTATTCGATTTGCCGGAGTTCCATGACCATAACACGGCCAGGGATATCATAAGGACGTTGAATGAGCAGCAGGTTCTGTGCAATATGTTCAGAAAGCCCGGAAAAAATGAAATAACGATAAGAATCGGAAGTGAAAATGAAATAGGCGCCTTCAAGCGCATGACAACCATGTACAGGACGTTTGACTTCAATACCCGCGGAATGATTTCATTCGGGGTGGCGGGGCCGCTCAGGATGAACTACAGGAAAGTCCTGGCCTCGATGAGGGATGTTGATAAGTTGATGCACGATATGTTCAGAATGATTTAGGAAGGAGGAACTTAATGACGACATCAAAAAATCCTAAAAAAGAAGACAAGGACAAAACGGTTCAGAAGCCCGTGAATGAACCCGGTAATGTGCCTGTCGAAAAAACGGAGCTCGAGTTGAAACTCGAGGAGCTTCAATCTGAAAAAGCGGAACTCGAAGCCAGGCTGACTGCCCTTCAGGTTGAAAACGCCGAGCTTACCGACGGCCTGAAGAGGCTTGCGGCTGAATTCGACAATTTCAGGAAAAGAACCATCAGGGAAAAGGATGATATTTACAAAAACGCGACCGCGACCCTTGTGGAGGCATTTCTCCCCGTATTGGACGGCATGGAGCTCGCATATGAAAGCGTTGCAAAGAACGCTGACAAGGCTGCCCTTCAAAAAGGCATCGAGCTGGTGTACAGGCAGTTCATGGAAGTGCTGGACAAACTCGACATCGAGGAAATCGAATGTCTTGGCGAGAGTTTCGATCCAAACCTTCACAACGCGGTGATGCATGTGACCGACGAGGGCCGTGGAGATAACGAAGTGATAGATGTGCTGAAGAAAGGCTATATATTCAAGGACAAGGTCATCAGGCACAGTATGGTGAAAGTAGCAAATTAATTATATAAAATCCATAGGAGGATATTAAAATGGCAAAAGTAATAGGAATAGATCTCGGAACAACCAACTCGTGCGTAGCCGTAATGGAAGGCGGCGAGCCGGTTGTAATAGCCAATGCCGAAGGCGCAAGGACGACGCCCTCTGTGGTCGCGTTCTCAAAGACAGGCGAGAGGATGGTCGGCCAGGTGGCGAAAAGGCAGGCGATAACAAATCCCGACAGGACCGTTCTGTCAATTAAAAGGGACATGGGAACCAACAGGAAAATTGACATAGACGGCAAGAATTATACGCCGCAGGAAATATCCGCGATGATTCTTCAAAAACTCAAGGCGGATGCCGAAAGCTATCTGGGTGAAAAAGTGAACCAGGCGGTAATAACCGTGCCCGCGTATTTCAGTGATTCCCAGAGGCAGGCCACAAAGGATGCCGGAAAGATAGCGGGACTTGAGGTTCTAAGGATAATCAACGAACCGACGGCCGCGGCGCTTGCATATGGCCTCGACAAGGAGGAAGACCAGAAGATAATGGTTTTCGACCTCGGCGGCGGAACATTTGACGTTTCAATACTCGACATCAGCGACGGAGTATTCGAAGTGCTTGCAACCAACGGGAACAACAGGCTTGGCGGCGACGACTTCGACGACAAGATAATCGCATACATGGTCAAGACTTTCAAGGCTGAGAATGGAATAGACCTTTCGGCTGACAAGATGGCCCTGCAGAGACTCAAGGAAGCCGCTGAAAAAGCGAAGGTCGAGCTGTCGACGGTTATGTCGACAAACATCAACCTGCCATTTATAACAGCTGACGCAACCGGACCCAAGCATCTTGACATGACCCTTACCAGGGCGAAATTCGATGATATGACCGCCGATCTTGTGGAAAAGACCATGGGTCCCACCCGCAAGGCGATGCAGGACGCCGGGCTTGAGCCTTCCGATATCCATAAAGTCCTTATGGTGGGTGGATCGACCAGGACGCCCGCAGTCGTGGAGGCGGTCAGGAAGTTCCTCGGAAAGGACCCGTTCAAGGGAATCAATCCGGACGAGTGCGTTGCAGTCGGCGCCGCCATTCAGGCGGGAGTTCTGACAGGAGACGTCAAGGACGTGCTCTTGCTTGATGTAACCCCGCTTTCACTGGGCATCGAGACCCTTGGCGGAGTATTCACAAAGCTAATTGAAAGGAACACCACGATTCCCACCAAGAAGAGCCAGACCTTCTCGACGGCATCCGACAACCAGCCGTCCGTTGACATACACGTTCTTCAGGGAGAGAGGGAGATGGCTCAGTACAATAAGACCCTGGGCAGATTCCAGCTCACCGGCATTCCCCCGGCAATGCGCGGAGTGCCACAGATTGAAGTAACATTTGACATCGATGCAAACGGAATAGTCCATGTATCGGCCAAGGACCTCGGGACAGGAAACGAGCAGAAGATAACTTTGACTGCGTCATCAAATCTTACGGACGCCGACATAGAAAAAGCCGTTAAGGAAGCCGCCCAGCATGCTGCCGACGACAAGAAGAAGAAGGAAGAGGCAGAGATAAAAAACAATGCGGATTCGGCGGTATACCAGGCTGAAAAGACCATGAAGGATCTGGGGGACAAGCTTGAGGCAGCCGACAAGGCCAAGCTGGAAGACCATATAAACAAGGTGAAACAGGCACTCTCGGGCACTAACTTCGACGCCATAAAGAGCGCCAATGACAAACTGACGGAAGCCTTCAATGAAGTCTCGCAAAAGTTGTACCAGCAGAATCCGGGAGCAGGCCCGGGTCAGGGCGGACAGCCGGGAGGCGGCGAAGAAGGGCCGTCCGATGATGCGGACAATGTATATGACGCGGACTATGAAGTGGTTGACGACGAGGATAACTGATAAAACGGGGGGCCGCTCCGTAAAAGGGCGGCCCTTTTTTCGAGGAGAGATTAGTGGCTGATAAGAGAGACTATTATGAGATTCTGGGGGTTTCAAGGGATGCGGGGGCTGAAGAGATTAAAAAAGCCTACAGAAAGCTTGCCAAGGAATACCATCCCGATATAAACAAGGAAAAACCGGATGCGGAGCACAAGTTCAAGGAAATCAGCGAGGCGTATGAGGTGCTTTCCGATCCCGAAAAGCGTTCGCGCTATGATCAGTTCGGCC
>JAFGQE010000101.1 GCA_016935835.1 Clostridia bacterium
AAAAAAAGCGCCGAATAAACGGCCACCTTGATGGCGCTTGTTCTCAGTAAAGTTGCTTTTTCATCAAACTCCTCAAGGTTCTTCTTTTCCCTGACAAGCGTTTTGGTCGTTGTGGCTCCCTGGATGCCCTCGTTGAAAGACGATATTATGATCGCGTTGTTCTTTCTGGCCTCCCTGCTTGCCTTTAGGATTCTCTTCTGGAAATAAAGCGATACAGCCAGAAGCAGCGGCACGACTCCCAGGACGATCAGTGCGATCTTTATATTCAATGTGAGCATGATAACCGTAATCATTATGAGCAGGCTGGTAGCCCATGTGATATCCACAAGACCCCATGAGATTATTCCCGTGAGCCTTCTCGTGTCCGAAGTCAGCCTCGCCACCAGGCTGCCTATGGTGTTTTGGTCATAGTAAGTAAACGACAGTTCCTGCAGTTTTCGAAAACCTTCGCTCCTGATGTCATGCGTGATATTGACCATGAGCTTCTCGGCCAGCAGAATCAGCAGGAATATCGTAAGCGCCTTGACCAATGACAGCCCAAGGTATGCCAGGATGAAAAAGCCGATGAACTCCGTGGTTTTACCTGCCACGAATTTGTCGATAGCATATCTTGTCAAAAGCGGCATGACCGAATCCGTACCCGCCAGAATCATCATGTCAAATATCAGCAGCAGGGTAATTTTCCTGTAGCCGGCCATATACCTGAAGATTTTTTTCCAAAGTTTAAGGTCAAAGCCTTTCTTGTATTCCTCGATGTTATCGTGCATTGTCGCCACCTTCCTGTCCCACCGTTGTAATCAGGTCCTCCTCAAGCGAGTTCTGTATGTCGAAGACCTCTTTATAAAGGCCACCTTCCTTCAAAAGACTGTCATGTGTACCCGACTGCGTGATTCTTCCGTCTTCCATTACCAGGATCATGTCGGCCTGCATCAGGGTGCTTATCCTGTGTGATATTATGAATGTGGTCGCATTGCTGCAAAAGACCTTCAGCTGTTCCCTTATATGGGAGTCCGTCTCGACGTCCACCGCGCTCAGGGAATCATCAAATACCATGACCGGATGGTTTTCCAGCAGCATCCGGGCAATCGCCACCCGCTGTTTCTGTCCTCCCGACAAGGTGACTCCCTTTTCACCGACCAATGTGTCAAAGCCCTTTTCAAACCCGCTGATGACATCGTACACGGATGCGATCCTGGTAACCCTTTCTATTTCCTCCATAAGGCATACATCCCGGGCTATCGCAATGTTCTCGCGGATGGTCCTTGAAAAGAGGAATGGCTCCTGCAATACGATGCCAATGTTTCTCCTGAGCCACTTCTTGTTTATTTCGCGAAGCTCGACGCCGTCGACCGTTATCGAACCCCCGCTGTAGTCAAAGAGCCTGACAAGCAGATTCACCAGGGTGGACTTGCCCGACCCGGTGCCCCCCAGGATTGCCACCGTCTGCCCGGGGCTGGCCTCGAAGGATATGTCCTTGAGCACCGGATGGTCCTTTTCATATTCATAGGAGACATTTTCAAATCTTATGGCTCCCTTGATCTGCGGAGTCATGCCTGAATCCTCGTTTTTCTCCTCGTTCAGCTCGTCCAGGATTTCCTTGATTCTCTGCAGTGAAACGCTCGCCCTTCCCATGTCCGCAAGAACCCTGCCCAGGTGCCGTAGAGGCCATATAAGGTTGGAGGTATAGTTCATGAAGGCATACAAGGTTCCGACGGATATCAGACCGCCGGCCGCCCATGATGTCCCGAGTATCAGAACGACTCCTATCTGAACGCCGCACATGAGGTCGGACGCGGACCAGTACCATGCCATCAGCCGGGAGATGATGAAGTCCTTGTTCTTGAAATCATGGCTTGCATCGATGAATTTCTGAATTTCATAATCCTGCCTGGCGAAAGCCCTGACGATCCTCATGCTTGAAAGATTCTCCTGAAGTATGGTCGTCATCCTTCCCTCGGCTTCGTCAGTGACCTTGAACCTTGCCTTTATGAATCTAAAGAAGGCATATGCCGAACCGGCCAGGACGGGTGTTATCGCAAAGGAGATGAGCGTCAGCCTGACATTGAGGGACAGCATGATGACCAGCGCCGATATTACCAGGGCCACGGCCCGGACAACCTGAAAGAACTGGTCGGACAAAAATCTCCTGATGGTCTCAAGGTCGCTGGTGCATCGCTGGATCAAGTCGCCGGTTTCAGCTTTGACATGATAACTGTATGTAAGGTGCTGGATGTGGTCGAATAACGTCGTGCGGATGTTCTTTGCCATCTTTTCCGAGGAAGCCGCGACATTTTTCCTGTAAAAATACGACAGTATTCCGTTTATTATGGAAAGCGCGACAAGAATCAGACCGCAAAACCATAGGTTTTGGACAAGATAAGACCGGCCCCCGATTTTCTCGAACCAGCCCATTGCAAACGGGGGAAGATTGGGCGGCGCATCGCCTATGATTGAATCCATGGTTATTTTAATCACCAGGGGATTCAGCATGGAGATGGCTATGCTTATGAAGATCAGCAATATGGCGGTCGTATAGGCTGCCAGGGTGCCCTTCATGAATGATATCAAAAGTTTGAATTTTTTCATTTGCAACCTCCTCGGGAAGCGGTACTGTCCAGTTCAATGCCCGGGGGCTTGCCGATTATCAGACAAATAAAAACCACAGGCATTTTACAACCTGCGGTCCGATGATTTGATAAAAACAGCTATTTGCTGCAGACCGGAGGCTGAAATATTTCATAAGCTGTGAAACCCACAGTGGTACTTCTCATTTTGATCATCATTTCGTCCTCCTTCCTTAAATTATAATCCGTTGCCAATTATATAGAATATGCCGGGAGGTGTCAATCCATTGCACATTGCAGTTTTGTAACAAACCTAACAACCCTTGTTATGGCTTTTTCCTTTGCTTTGGCTGTCTGCCCTTTTCCCTTGGGGCTTCCGCATCGGCTTTTTGTTCACTTTCTTCTTTCTTGAAATACATGTCAATTATTCTTTCGGCGAGATTCTTTCGTTTCTCAGCCTGTATGACCAGGGATATTATCAAAAGAATCAGAAATGCGCGGTCGTTTCCGGAAATATTTCTCAGCTCGGTCTTTTTAAGAAGTGATTCGACCAATTCCCCCATGCTTTCCTCAAACACAGGGAGCTGCTCGCTTTCCATCTCGGTGAATATGCCATATAGCTCGCCCGCCTTTTTTTGACGGCCCCCGCTTTCGGGGCTGTCAACAAAATCAATTACCGGGGCTAAAAGACGGGCCATGTCACTGACGGAAAGAATCTGCTTCAAATGATATATGATTGTCAGGAGCATTATGTGCTCCTTTTCATATTTTTTATTTTCAGGAGGGAAAACCAGGCGGGCCTTGGTATAGTTGTTTATCATGGTCTTTGTAAGTATGCTGTACTCTTCATTGCGTTTCAGCGAACCAAGCTTTCTGTTCATGAATGTCGTGACCTGGTCCATGTACAGTGCGATGTCGGGTATGTCTCCCGGCGGAACCCCGCCATAAGAAGTTATTTCATTCATCAATGCGTTCAGCCCGGTTAAAAAGTTATCCATGGATCACACCCCCTTTTTTGTATTATATATAAAAGCTGGGATTGTCTCAATAGCGGCAACCGTCATTGACAACGGCGGTATTAAAAACTATAATAACAATATAACGACATGTAGTAATGAATACTACATAGTGGAGTAAGGAAGTAAATATGAAAGAAGAAAAGGTATTGCTCTGCGGCGATTCAATCTCAAAGGGCATAATATACGACAATTCCGCCAAAAAATACAAAAGGGTCGACAAAGCCCTTTCGGATATACTTGAAAAGATATTCAGGTCAAAGGTCCTGAATATATCGGGCTTTGGGAATACCGTTCTCAGGGCTGAAGGAAAGTTCTATAGAACATTCGATGCGGAGAAGCCGGATCTTGTCATTTTTGGCCTTGGCGGCAATGACTGCGATTTCGACTGGAATGAGGTATCCAGGGAACCTGATGGCATCCACAAACCTAAGACAGACATAGAGATATTCAAAGGCAAGCTGGCCCTTATGGCTGACAGGGTCTTTTCATTTGGCAAAAGGGTGGTGCTTATGAATCTTCCCCCGCTGGATCCGGAGAGATATTTCAATTGGATTTCGGGAAGCGATGAACTGCGAAAAAGAAATATCCTGAAATGGCTTGGGAGCGTCAGCCAAATCCATTGGTGGCAGGAACGGTATAATACGGCAGTTCTGGAGGTTGCAAAAAGCAAGGATGCGGAATTGATTGATGTAAGAAGTGAATTTCTAAGGCAGCCGGATTTCAGGAATTGCATATGCGAGGACGGAATTCATCCGAATGAGAAAGGGCAGGAACTTATAGCGAAGGCTGTTGCCGGCTACTTCAATGATAAAAGGACTGCGTGATTCAAACCCGCATCGATTCGCCTGGCCGGCGGATGATATAATGATGCAGGGGGTAAGCGCGATGGATATTGAAACCAAGGAATTCTACGACAGGATATATTCCATAGCCATGATGATACCAAAAGGCAGGGTGGCCTCATATGGGCAGCTTGCGATGATGGCGGGGGCGGCCGGCGGAGCCAGATTGGCGGGAAGGGCGATGAGGGATGCCCCGGCGGAACTTGACATACCGTATCATCGCGTAGTCAATTCAAACGGCGGTATTGCCCCTGATCATGTTTTTAACGGCAAGCAACGCCAAAGGGCCATGCTTGAAGCCGAGGGAGTGGTATTCCGCCAAAACGGCAGGATCGACATGAAAATATACCGATGGAATCCGTAGGCCGGTGAATCACCGGCAATAGCGAAAGAAAGCCTGGGAATGTCAAAGGCAGTGCGGGAAGATCCCGTCAATTCGTTATCAGGCCGGTGATGGTAATCTGATTTTCCTGTACCAAAAAGCCCGTAAGTTCAAAATTATCCGTTTCCTCAAGCTGTCTGCCAAGAGTATCGCTTATTGTATCAGCCAGGGGAAGCAGAAGCTGCTCGGCAAACGGAAGGCTTAGATTCCCAATCTTTATTTCCCTTATGGTTATATCAAATGCATGATTGCCTTCATATTCGATGAAAACCGTCGCATATACCCGCTTTCCTTCCAAAAAACCAATCATGTTTTTGGCGATTGCAGGGAACCCCGGGGTTTTGGCATATTCATCAAGATTTTCAAAAACGGCCGTCATATCAACGGTTTTATCCTCATTGCATTTGAAAAGAATGTCTGTCAGGGGGATGTCGTCGTTTTTACTGACGTTTTCATTCACAAGCGCGGAAAGGTCGGCGTTGTTAAGGACGATGCTTAAGGATGAGACGCCTCCTCCTTCAATTTGTATTTTGATGATATCGGCAATGGAACGTTCGCTTGTCGTTTTTCTTGAACTATCGGCTTCAGAACGGAATTCGTCAAGGCCGGGCATATTCGACCGATTGAGAAAAAACATCGCAATTACTGCTGCGGTTATAAGAAGAACCAGAACAAGAAATACAATGATTGCTATCAGGCAGCCGTGTTTCTTTTTACCTTCGTTCATAATTAACTCCGTTTTTGTTTAATTATATCACGTCTCGAGTAATCAAATGGCAAGCCTGTACATACGGTAGGCCTTGTAGCGCTCTCCGCCGGCGGCTTCAAGCACGCGAAGGGCCTGGGCGTTCTCTTCGCCTACCGTCGAACCCTCGGCCTCCGTAAGGCCTTTGCCTTCGCCGATTTTCATATAGTTGTAAAAAATGGCGGCATTCACAGCCCTGCCCTGGTATTCGGGGATTACAAACTGTATGAAAATACGAACCCTTGTTATCTTTTTTCGGTAATACAGGAATTTGAATATGCCGAACGGAAACAAGGTTCCGTTCATCCTGATGAAGACCTGGTTATAGTCCGGGGCGCCTACGACAAAACCGATAGGTTCATCCGTATCGTTCTTGCGGGCGATGCATATCAGGTCGGGGTCAAGGAACTTCATCAGCATGTTGGCTTCCTTCTTGATGTCCTCGACGGAGGGAATCACGAAATGCTCCCAGCTTTCGGGCACCGCCTTGAAAAGCACTTTCCTGATATCGCCGATTTCCCTGTCAAGGTCCTTCAGTTTAACCGTATCTATCCTGAAATTATATTTTTTCATTGAATAATCGACGGCTTTTAAGAACCTGTCCGACGGGAAGCGGTTGGCAACGAAGTGAAACGCATAATAATCGCGGTATTTCGTAAAACCGTAAGCCTCGAATAATTCCAGATAGTACGGAGGATTGTATGCATCGAACAAAACGGGAGGGGTGTCGTAGCCCTTTAAAAGCAGCGCCCGGTAATCATCCCCGTCGGAAGGAGACACGGGCCCTTCGATGAACTCAATTCCCCTTTCAGACAACCAGGCTTTTGCGGCATCGAATAGCATGAAGGCTGCTTCCTTATCATTTATGCATTCAAACATTGTGATGTATCCGCGTTTCATGCCTTTTTCCGCATTTGCCTTTTCGTCAATCCCTGCAATAAGGCGGGCCACCGTCTTGTTTTTGTCCTTCAGGACATATGTTATGTGGGTTCCATGCGAGAAAAGAGCATTGTTCTTTCCCCTGACAGTCTGTCTTGTAAGGATTTTCAGCAGCGGGACCCAGTTGGGGTCGTCCTTGTACAGCTTGTAGGGAAGGTTGATGAAATCCCTCAGCAGGCGGTTGTTTGAAACCTCAAAAATCCTATACGCCATTTGAATTGCCCTCCATTTTTGAAATTCTCCTTACTATTGCCTTCTGGCGGTTCCTGGTAAGGGGGTATATGTATATGAACATCACGCCCAGCAACAGGATTACGGCAGGTGCAGGACCCTGCATTATTCTGATAGCCGTAAGAGCGGAGGCGGGTTGTTCAGCCTTTCCATATATTTCGGGATTTATGTATCCCGTAAAATCAAGAACAAGGCCTGATATCCAGATTACTACAGCAACACCCATCTTATGGAAAAATGTTATCAGCCCGTAATACACTCCCTCGGTTTTCTTACGCGAAATCATGGTGCCATAGTCTATGCAGTCAGGAATAAGGGTGTGCGGCATTACATGGGCTGCGCTTACCCCGAATGAAAGAAAAACAACAAGCGCGAAAATAACCCAGACGGGTGTTTTTGGCGTGATGAATATGACGGCGGCGAGCGCCAGGGCAAGTTCGCAGATTCCGATTATATACGCGGTCCTTTTCTCAAGTTTCTCCGACAGCCTGACCCATACCGGAAGAAAAGCCGCGGCCAGAATGAATAGAAGCGCTACGATGATCAGGAACAGATCCTCGCGCCTGAGCCAGTAGGTGAAGAAATACATGAACATTGCCTCCACAAGGGCGATCCCCGACCATGTGAAGAAATAAATCAAAACGGCGAGACGAAAAGGAATGTTTTTGAAAATAGGACGCAGATATGCCGCAAAACCCGGAAAGGGCGTCTTCTTAACCTCAGTCTTGCTCTCATAGCAGCCAAGGAACGGAAACAGCGGGGCTATTCCTATAAGGATGGCGAATACCACGGCCATGACCAGGAAACCCGTATGCTTGTCCGTATAACCACCTATTATTATATCGGGCACGGCCACTGCGAGAAGGCCGCCGAGAATGGAGAAAAGCATCCGGTAGGCCGTGAAGGATGTCCGCTGGTCGTAATCGTCAACCATTTCAGGGAGAATGGCCTGGTATGGCACCATTATAAGTGTAATGAACGTCATATGCACCATATAGGCCAGCACGGCAAGCAGGAAAACGGTGGTTTCAGAGGTTCCTGCCGGCAGGGCCCAGAGAAAAAAGAAACTTACCCCAAGGGGAAGGGAGAAAAGCGCCAGGAAAATGCGTCTGCGGCCAAGCCTTGAGCGGGTATTGTCTGATATGTGCCCGACAAGGGGATCGGTGACGGCGTCCCATATTTTTCCCACAAGGACAACCGTGCCGGCAAGCGCAGGCCTGAGGCCGATAACATCGGTAAGATAAATTAAAAAGAAAAAAGCGATTATCGTATGGGATAAAGTGCCTGCGGTATCACCCGCCCCGAAAAACCACTTTCTCCAGGCGGGATATTTCCTGATTGCCCTGTCCATAAAACGCCCCCCTCGGCAAGCAACAAATTATTACCTGCTAATAA
>JAFGQE010000102.1 GCA_016935835.1 Clostridia bacterium
AGAGCTTGAAAAAATTTCGGACAGGCTTCCCATTGTCGAAGGGGAGCTTAATTTTGTCTTTACCGGATGTTATACAACGCAATCAAGAATCAAGACAGCGAACAGAATCGGGGAGGCAAAGCTGGATGAAGCCGAGGCTGCCTGTGCGATGGCGGCGAATTTCCTCCCGGAGCCATATCCGGCGCCTGATTTTGAGGAATCTTGGAGAAAACTGCTATTCAATCAGTTTCACGACATTTTGCCCGGATCGGGAGTTGTGGATACCCGCGAATATGCTATGGGAGAATTCCAGAAAATACTTGCATATGCAAACACGGGCATGACTTCAGCATATAGGAATATTGCGAAGAATATTAATACGGCTTCATTGCTGCCGGCCGGGGAAGCCAGTGATTCAGACCGTTCGGAAGGTGGAGGCGCAGGATTCGGACTGGCCGGTTTTGGGATACCGCATGCAGAGAGAGGACGCGGAATAAACAGGATATTCCATGTTTTCAATCCCACGCAATATGAAAGGAAAGAGATTATTGAATTGACCGTTTGGGACTGGGAAGGCGATACCGGCCGTATTGGTTTCGTTGATTCCAAGGGGGGACAGGTCCGGCACCAGCTGGCCGAGGACGGGAGGAAACAATACTGGGGTCATGAATATATCAGGATACTCCTTGAGGCATCAGTACAGCCTTACGGATATTCCACGTATCTGATGACCGAGGCTGAGGCTGTTGATGTCAATGTGGCATGGCCGCCGTGGCCGCGTCTGGAGACACCTGATGATTTCATATTGGAAAACGACTGGCTGAGAGCTGTTTTCAATGATAGCATGGGTCTGGTTTCATTGATTGAAAAAGAAAAGGGAACTGAACTTGTCGATGGAAAGAGAGGTGCGGGAGGGTTCCGTTTTATAATGGAGGATGACACCAAGGGCATGACCGCCTGGGTGGTCGGACGACATATGAAGTCGGAGCTTCTTTCCGACAATATAAGGATAAAGGAAGTCCGGACAGAGAACGATGGTCTGAGGAAGTGGCTGAAGTACGAACAGGACTTCAGGAATTCAAAATTGAAAGTCAAGGTATCCCTTGACTCGACGGCTGCAAGACTGGATTTTGAAGTGGAATGCGATTGGCAGGAAAAAGGAACCGCCGGAAAGGGCATACCTCAGCTGGCATACAAGGTTCCGGTCAATTACAAGTGTCTGAAATATAAATATGATGTTCCATTCGGCACGGTAAAGCGCGGACCTTTGGACCATGATGTGCCTGCGAACAGCTGGATGGCCGCAATTCCTCAGTACGGCAACAAGTCCCTGGCGTTGGTTTCAAACAGCAGGTATGGTTTCAGGGGTATGGATGATTCGATGTCGTTATCGCTCATTCGAAGCTCATACGACCCGGATCCGTATCCCGACAATGGTTTGTCCATTTTCAGGTTTTCTCTTGGTCCGGTAATGAATACAAGCCGACGCGAGTATATAAAATATGCCTATACCTTCAATCATCCGTCAAACTATATGCCGGGAACAGCGCATGGCGGCGGACTGCAGCCTGACGGAAGCTTTCTGGAACTGGAAAAGGGAAGCATTGTCATATCATCCCTTAAGAAGGCTGAGGGTGTAAAAAATGGAATAATGCTCAGGGTATATGAAACGGAAGGGCTGGGGACAAAGGCTGGCGTGAGATTCATAAAGGAACCAACAAAAGCATATTTTACGGATATACATGAAAATGAAACAGAGGGTCTGGTAAATATCAGCAAGGACAGGATAGAGTTTGGTACAGGGGCATACGAAGTTAAAACCGTTATTGTTGAATTTTAAACAACAATCAATGATTTCAAAGGGGAGGCATTGCGCTTCCCCTTTTTTTGTATTCGGGGAGGGACAGGTCTGTTCAACGGGGACAGGTCTTGTGTATGGTAGGAATCAGATTTTTAATTCTACCCCCTGAAAAATGTTCATGGGGTGCGAATTAATAAAATATATGATGAATATTCATTTGTATCTGACAATTGAAAATAAGAAGATCCTATTTTCATCATAATATCGAAGAAAGGGGTTATATTTATGAGAAAAGCAGTTGTGTTTTTAGTAATACTTGCGATGCTTGTTCTGTTTACAGTGCCGGTCATGGCTGCAAAACCCGAGATAAACCCGGGACAGGAAGTGAAGGCACAGGTCCAGGAGAAGATAAAACTTGAGATTGAAGAGCGCAAGGAAGTCCAGAAGGAAAAGATAAACGGTGCTGAAAAATACGATTTCTATCTGTCCGGTGAAGTTATGCCCGTTCCTCCATACGGCGGATCGGATATCGAGGGTTCCGACGAGAGATCTAAGCTCATAGTCAACCAGCCCAATGGCGGTGCTATCGCCAACGTTACAGGAGTAATGAAGGGGCTTTTACCGAATACGGAGTATATGGTATTTATAAGCAAAGGTTATACGCCTTTCAATGCTCTGAAGGTAAATCTGGTCGGGCAGTACCTTATGAATTACTATCTTGTAAACGAAGCGGGCGCATTGTATCCGCATGAGCTTGTAATAACCAAACAGAATGAGGACGGATCATTCGAAGGAACCGGCGTCGGACTGAGCGACTCAAAAATCGAAGTCATCACCGGCACCATTGAAGGCCTGACGGTTCATCTGCATTCAGCTTATGTTGATTCATTGGGGGTTCCGACGGGTTACTATTATGATGCGGTCATCGCGATAGCGGTTGACGGAACTATGTCGGGAACATGGGTTGATTCAAGCGCAAATACAGGTGTTGTAAAATCGGCGGGTCCTGTTGATGTTGATGTGCAATCCGGGGATACGGCATGGCCAGGCTTATTGAATCCCGCGCTGCTTCCGTTCACATTCATGACGGATGAGGAGGGACATGCAAGTTTCCACATCAATTTAGCTAAAGAGATGGTTGTTTTCGTCGAAGGCGAAGCCCAGTTCTCAGTCTGGATCAACAGTTTAAGTCCGGCTGCGACAGTTTTGATTAGCGAGACGGTAACACTGTATTCAGAATTGGAAACAGCTGAATAGCTGCCATTCACTAGCATCCCCATAAAAAAGGCACCCTTCTGTAGCATTGAAAAAAAGGGTGCCTTTCCCTTGCAACTTTATATGGTAAATAAGGCGAAAATCATTTTTACATGGAATAAAAAGGCTGCGAACAGCGCTGAACCGCTTGTTTTTTAAATGTCTTTTTCGTATACTATC
>JAFGQE010000103.1 GCA_016935835.1 Clostridia bacterium
ACAGGTCCTTCCTAAAAAGAATGAGATCAGATTTACAATGAATTTCTTGGTGTGCCATGCGCCGGGCTCTATATTGCAGGCCCGGGGAGATATAGTCAAATCATACGAGGTGGAGCCTGCCGTGATATAATAGGTGTATAAGCAGGTGATTTTATGGTTGAAATCCCGGAAGCTATAGTGTTATCAAACCAACTTAACGACGAACTGTCCGGAAAGGTTATTACAGGTGCGGCCGCAGGCATTCATCCTCATAAATTTACATGGTATTCAGGGAATCCCGAGGAATATAATTCAAAATTAACCGGCAGGACGGTAAAAAAAGCATACAACCATGCGGCGAGAATCTTTATTGAGCTCGACGATGGCATGGCATTGGTTTTTGGCGAGGGAACGCGCTTTGCCTTGCATCATTTCGGAACCAAAAGACCGTTAAAATGGCAGTTGCTCGTTGATTTTGAAAACGATTTGTCGCTTAGCGTTTCAATACAGATGTATGGGTTCATACTTCTTGAACACAAGGATGGCATAACCAATAAATATATAGTCGACTCTGTTGAAATACCCTCGCCCCTTGGCAAGGGCTTTGACTTTGAGTATTTCAAACAACTTTATGATAAATTTAAAAACACAAAAATGAGCACAAAGGAATTTCTTGCCGCCGGCCAAAGAATTCCGGGACTGGGCAATGGGGTATTGCATGATATCTTGTACAATGCAAAACTCCATGCAAAACAAAAACTCAGGGATTATTCGGAAAGTGAACCGCGCATACTGTACGATTCGATAATTGATACCCTTCAGGAAATGGTTGATGGCGGAGGCAGGGACACTGAAAAAGGCTTGTACGGCGAGAGCGGGGGCTATAAAACCAAAATGAGCAAATACACCGTCGGCAAGGCCTGCCCGGTGTGCAAAAATATAATTGAAAAACAAAGCTACATGGGCGGAAGCATCTATTTTTGTCCCGGATGTCAGAAAGTAAAGTAAGCGCTTGATATAATCAAGTGATTCTCAAGTTGTCCGGCAATCCCTGATTGATTCTAGATTACTTCGATGGATGTTTCCACTGAATGCGTTCCCTTGTGCGTGGTGCAACTTATTGTGAAGCGATGAACACCGCGGTCATTGTTCCCCGGAGTTCCAAAAATATATCCGTCATGCGGCCTGATGGAAAGCCAGGATGGATTTTCAGCAAGTTCAAATACAGGGATTTCTTTATTCAGGAATTCAGTATACATGGGTTTTTCGGGCAGCCGGTTGAAATGAAGGCTGCCAAGCGAAAGTATTGCCGTTATAAAACAGGAATAGGGTTTGTCCGCCAGGGTTTTCGGTATTATCGAAGATCCTAGGATGAATGGAGTCTTAAGTGAAAGCATTGTGCCCGGTGAACCGGTAAGGCGGGATGTGTGCGGAATGATGCGAAAGTGTGCGGGGAAGGAACCGGCGTCCTTAATGGCGTTGTATTTTACCGCAAAGGAAGCCTCGGATGTCGTCCCGATGTAGTTGGCGGGATATACGGCGGACACGGAAGGGTCGCCGGTTCTTTTTATCCAGACATCATAAGGGGTTTTGGAAGGGCGGAACCCCTGTTCACGGCTTCCATAAATATCATATAGGACGGTTTCATCAGAACCCCCGGAAGGAATCCAGTGCAGAATGACACCGTCGCCAAGAAACTCGGTTTCGTCCCAGACGGGCGTGGGCAGGGATTCGGGGATGAATGCAAACGGCCTGCACCAGGGCCCTGCGGCTCCCGCCGCGTTTATTGAACGCACCCTGGCAAAATAGTTTATACCGGATTTCAACAAACCGGCGTTTGATAAAGGTACTTCCATTGCGGGGGTCAATCCCTGGTATAGGGGGCTTGCCGGAATCAGGGAGTCCGGGTCATCGGATACAATATAATCGTAAAGAATCCCGTCGGCCGATGACGTTTGCGGAATCCGGTTCTGAAGGTTAAGTACATTCATGGCATACCCATTTTCGTCCTTGCGGGTTCCCATCGCTATCCGGGGAGGTCCCGGAATGAGAAATCCGGCCTTTGGGAACTCCAAAAAGTTATGCGTCAAAGACAACTGCCTTACACCCTCTTTGCCCGAAAATTTAAGAAGGCAGGTATTGCGGCCGTTTTTCAAGGACATAAGGGATTTACCGTATGCGTGGAATAAAAACTCAATGCACCCCACGGTATATTCCGTTGATTCACCTGAAATGATTCTTAATTCGACGCTGCCCGGCAGGTCGTCAAACAAAATGGCCCGATCGCTTTCATCAGGAATGATGCTGATGCTCATGGGGCCTTCGCCCTGGGTCAAGGCATATTCCCGGCTGACGCTACCTTTCTCCGTAACTATCTCAAAAACGATGCGTCCCCGGGCCAGGCGAAGAGCCGCGTTGATTCCATAGATAGGATAGGGAAGGGATATCCGGCAGCCAAGTGAAGCGGAATTTTCTGAAACAGCAGTATCATTCATGATTGTCAGATTTTCCGATGGAAAAAATCTGCCCCCGGCAAGATTGCCGGACAAACGAAAAACACCGGTTTGCCTTGCGGGATTGCCCTTCTCGGCATGAACGGGGTGCATCCTCCACTCGACCGTCTCGCCGGCGAAAAGGGTAATGCCCATGGGGTTTTTATCTGAATATTCCCTGAGCCAGTTGCTCTGCCAGCTGTCATGATATCCGAAAAGACTCGCAAGCTCGCCTATCCTGAGTCTACCGGCACGGTTGACCAGATAATGGTCGCGGCAAAGGTCTTCATACGAAGCGGGTTGTCCATTCTCATTGACAAAGAAGCTCCCCCGAACCCCGCTTCCTTCCTCATCCGGTCCATAAAAGGCATCAACCACAAAGTCACTGTCCCCGGCCATGGTTTGGGTTATGACATGGCTGCCGTCGCTAAGGCTTGCCCTGCGGGCGGGAATGCCCCGGTATGCGCATAATAGGGCGAGAATGGAACTGTATGTCCCGCATGCCCCGGTGCCCAGGCCGTTGAAAAAATCGACTATGCTTATTTTTGACATGTCACCCGCGAAAAGATGCTGGTAGGTCTTGCCGCACGATATCTTTTTGCGCGAGAAGTCCCAGAGTTTTTTTATCTGCTCATGCACGGAATCATCGGAATCGGAAAGGCCGGCATCACGCAGGATTCCATTCAAAGTCCACCATGACCTGCCGTTGACAGCAAGGTCGGTTATGGATGCTTCGCCGGTCCCTGTGTTTTCTATGCGAAATAGAATGTTGTTTTGGAATGCCGGAAGGTCTGCTTGGCCTTCGCGGACAGTGTTTGTATGGTCGAGAAAAGTGTCGGTTTCCATTTCATATAGGAAATCATCGCCGGTTGATAAATCGCAATCGATTATTCGTTGCTCCACGGGAAGCCAGTAAAGGGCGTCATATATTCTCCTTGCTCCTGGTTCGGTGAAAAGGGCGATGTCAAGGCGCCACTCGTTTTCATTCCCATCCGACAATACAATTTCGGAGTAATCCCCTTTGATTATAAGATCGGGGGACACGGGTATGATTCCATAGTAATAAATGAAACCCAGAAGATTGAAGCCCTTGCAGATGCTTGCTGCGCAAAACAGGCGGCTTGCTTTGCTTTCGCCAAGGGGATTGACGGCGATATCTATATTATCAGAGTCGATATGCAGACCGGAACCGGCTTTCCCAAAATCCATCATAAGAGAATTATACTATAAAAAGCAGACGGCGCAACACAGCCGCAGCACGGCTTGGAGCATTATGGATACCCGTATGCAGGCAGGCTTTTATTTCGGTGGGGAAGCTGAAAAGGCAAGCATCCTATTTTGACAGGATGGCGGCAGGTATCCTATAATACAGGCAAACAGCAAGATCCCCGGTGCCGGGAAAAGGAAGCAGGGGAATCGGGATATTGGCTATGAAAATGGAACTTTGTGAGAAACTTGGATTGCAATGGCGGTTGCAGCCGGTCCTGGTCGAGGCAAAGCTGCCTGAGGATGCCGACACCGGCCGGATATCGGTATATTTGGACGATGAATGCGTGCCGTCGGATTTATTCCAAAGGGATGGACGGGTCTATGCTTCCTTTGCCATGAGCCTGGAGCCGTATTCGAAAAAAACAATATCCACTGGTCCCCGCGGATATCAAAGGGAATATATTACATATGAATATGATGCCGGTGGGCTGACAGTCAGATGGCTGGACAGATCAGTTCGAATGCCCGCCACAGGAGTGTATCCGCAGGACCGGGCGCCGGCTTTCATTGAATCTCTTGCATTGGGAGGCCGGGAGTTTTTATGCGGCGGCGTTTTCATTTCAGATTCCGGCAAAGACATTTCGGTCGTTACAGAGCTTGTTTTCAAAGGCTGCCAGTTCTTCATCGCAAGGATATGCTACAGCAGCGGGGGCCGGCTGCTGGCAAGCGCAGATATTGAAATAAACGGTTTGTTTCCACAAATCAGTATCAGGGAGAAAATAGAGGCGACAGACAAAGTCTCCCATTCCTTAAGGTTTTCCCCGGCCTTCAGCAGGGCGAGGGCCAGACTGCATACGCCGAGGCTTAGGAATCATTCGAAGGATTTCTGGGAGAGAGTGGAATTTTCCCCGGGGGAGCAGGAAGGCGAAGTGATTAAGCTTCAGCCTTTTTATGCCTGGGATGTCAATGCAGGCACATATCTAGCGGCTAGGTCGGATGACGGAGTCGTTAATATTGTGCCCGTGCATTCATCCCTGTGGAGAAACGGCAAAGGCATGCGGCTTATGGCTGCCTTCATCGACGGACAACTGGTTTTGGATGCTCCTGGTGCGGAAGGCGCCAGGGAATGGCTGCTGTCCGTTATAAATGAGGATGAGGACCAAATGGAGATTGAGCCGGTTAAGTTTACCGGCAACTATAATAATTATCATTATCAGACAGGCAGGGAGCTTAATTCGAATTATCACGCGGAAAGATTGGCCGCATGCTGCAGCGCCCAGAGCATATGCAAGCTGTTCACCGACATTAAGCCCGGCTATGATGTGCGGACTTCCCCGGGTGTGCTTGTCAACAGGATGGACATGCCGAATCTTCGTGAAAAGCTTAAGGATGATGAATTCATTGTAAATGCACTGGCGGCGCAGAAGCAGTCCCCTTTGGGCGTTGACCTTGCAGGCTCATTCATGATCGACGACGACCGGACGACAGCCGATACTCTGGTTCAATGGATCGGCGAATGGCTGGCATCGCGCATTGGCTTTTTCTTCAACCTGGGATACCCGTCGGTTCATCTGGAGTGCATCGCACTTTCGCGGCCGCTTCGGGATGTGGCGATTGACCTGGATATAATAAGCGGTGCAATCGGACGATCCGACAAGGAAAGACTTTTCGCCTCACTGGCATATCTTGCATGCATAACAGGGGACAGGGATTATTGGCCTGCGCCCGAAAGCGGGTTTGACAGGGGGAACATGAATTTCCACAGCGATATGTATGCATGCCTGGGTGTATGCGCCTGTGTGCTGAACGGGCATCCCATGTCCGGTGGCTGGGCAAGCTACGCAGCCGATGAGTTTGAGAAGGAACTTTGCCGCAGCGTATATCCGGGCGGCGCATGGGCCGAAGCTCCTACATATCATCTTGCGTCGCTGAGCCATCTGCTTGTTCTGGCCGCGGCTCTCAAGAATTGCGGACACGGGAATTTCTTTTTGCATCCCCGGCTCATCGAAACGATGGAATTCCTTGCGGACATACAGACTCCGACGGACCCGCGCTGCGGATTCTCAATGATTCCTTCGCTTGGCGACACAACTTCCAATATTTTGACCCAAAGCTGGCAGGCGCTCTTTGCATGGGTTGCCAAAAACACTTTTCGGGAAATGCCGGAGTTTTCCGCGCGTATGATGAGGGCATGGATTGACGGAGGAAGTATGAGGCTTCCATTTTCATATAATTCGGGGCTGAAGCTTGCGATTGCCTTTGTGGACCCGGAGCTTCCGGCCGCAACCGGGAGGAATGATTCCGGAAGGAGCTTTGAGGGATTCGGCGTGGTGATGAAAAACGACGGCGGAAAAGACCTATCGGGTTATCTTGTAATGAAGGCGGGGGAAATCAACAATCATTATGACCACGATGAAGGCACATTGATCTGGTACTGCCGGGGAGTGCCGCTGCTTATTGATTACGGGACACAGTACAACCCCTGCGTCGATCAGTCTTTCTGGCACAACAGGATTTCGATTGACCATAAAAGCGACTGGTGCAGGGGAAGGGTTTACGAATTTATTCCGGGGTCAGGTTATGATTATGCAAAAATACAGACAGTGATCGACAGGGTGCAGGAATGGCCGGAATATCCGGACAGGGATCCCGGGTTCAATTTCAGGAGTCTTCCCGACCCACATGAAATCCCGGCTCACACATGGACAAGGGAAATTTTCTATTTGAAGAAAATGGAGTCCCTGCTGTTGATTGATCGCGTCGATGGCAGCCTGCCGTATGACTGGAATCTTCATGTCCTGGCGGACAGCGCGGCAAGGAACAGAAACAGGGTGACATTCGGCTGCATGAGGGACACGGTTCTGGATGTTCATCTTCACATGCCTGGGGACTATGATGAAGCGATCCAGTTGTCGGAGTGGGAGCATCGCGGGATGGATGAAACCAGGATTCCTTTGTCCTGGCGCGATTATTCATGGATGTGGGACAGGGAAATAAGCGCAATGGGTGAGAAGACCAAAATACTCAGGGTAAACATGAAATCACCGTCCGTAATCATGGCGGTCCTGTCTGCAAGAGACGCAAAAGGAGAACCAACCGGTGTTTTTTTTGATGAAAAGGGACATACAGTCAGGATTGCGGATGGAACCGGCGGGGAATTTGTAATTGGGCCCGAAGGGGAAGCAAGTTTCAAACTTCAGGGCGGTGAACAAAATGACTGAAACATTGATTAACGGCGGGCTGGCCTCGCTGTATCCAAAAAGCGTCTGGATTTCATGCGGACGCACAGCTGCCTGTATATCGGATTCCGGCATTGTTTCATGCATCTACCATGGCATGCAGGCGGTAAGCCGGAATTCATATATCCTAAGAGGCGGTATCGATGAACCGGCCATTAAGTTCGTTTTCAGGAAAGACGGCACAAGCATGCCTCATGAGGTCATGAGCTGCCGTTATTCCATGGATGGGTGCAGGCTGGAAATAAATGCCGGGGGGCATCCTGTATGGATGAATATTCATGTGCTATGTGATTCCCTGCACATCGAGACATCCCCTGCGGACAGTTCCGCCGGCCTCGGGATTGATATTGAACTCAAGGCGTCCGGGCGTGCCGTCGATGTATATGGAAACAGAAGCTGGAGTGTGGATATAAATGAAAATTCGGGTTGTACCAGGCTGACGGCCGACGACAGAACCATGATATCCGAATGGGTTGAGCGGCATGGCTCCTTCCTGATTCCGATTGAAGTCCAGAACGGGATATATGACAAGGATCCACTTTCGGACATATCGTTTTCAGAGCAGCGCCCTGTGCCGGGGGACCAATATATAGACGGCCTTCTTATCAAGGCGAGGATAATGGTCGATATCGGAAGCCGCGGTTTGATGAAGGTTTTTGGAACTCCTGAACATATCGTCCTTTCAACTGATGACGGCATGGACCGGGGCATGGCGCTGGATGTTGAATTTTCTTCGCTGGAGGGCGACGAAAAGCAGGCGCCGCCGGCACATGCGGCAAAGGCGGTAATGAGCGGATATGAAGGTCAATGCACGGATTCCGGATTGGAACAACCGGTTCTGACATATCCGGCGGCAAGGCCGCTGGAGGAGTTGTTTTCTTTCATACCATCCGTATTTTCATCAGTCATCCAGGATGATACCGGCATGCCGCGGGCCTGCGCGGGCGGTTATTACTGGGTATGGGGATGGGACACCATAGTGGCCGCGATGGAAATGTCAAAATGGGGAGGCTCCGGACAACAGAAGCGTATCATATCGTTCATGCTGGGGCACCGGTGGAAGAGCGGTACCATACCGCATCGCTTCGGCCGCAGCTATGAGGCCGTCAATGTCAAGCCGGGTGTAACGGATTCGTTGTTTTTGCTTTTAGTAAAACAGTATTTGGAGGATAGCCGCGATTACGGATGGCTGAATGACATATATGCCGGATTGAGGCAAATCTGGGCCGGGCTAATCAGATATGCTGATGAGGAGGGATTTATCACCGGACTTGGAACATATCCCGACAATCCGAGGGCAATGGGCAGGAATACCCGGAGCAGGGTTGCGATTGACAGCGGGTCATTCTATTTTGCCCTGGCATGCATGCTGGGCTTCGCCGAATACATGGGGGATGATGAAACCGCGGCCGGGTGCAGGCAATTTTTGGACGGGTTTGAAGAACGGTATATTTCGGGCTTTTTTGATGAAGAAAAACAGATGGTCTTCGATAGTTTTTCGCCTGAGGGAAGAAACCTCACATATCCCGTATATTCACTTGTTTCAATGGCTGGAAGACAGGGGATTACATTGCTTTTGCAAAAGCAGGAGGCAATCGCCGAATTCATTGAAAATGAGTACTTCACTGAAGCAGGGTTCAGGGCCTTGCCTTCGTGGGACAGGAACAAGGGCACCGAATGCATACACCATTCATGGTTTTTATACTGGGATGTATGTGTTCTCGCGTTGCTGCGGACGACGGGACGCACCGGCCTTATTGATTCTTACAGGGATAATATCAGCCTGATGTGGGAAAATTACAGAACTTTGTTTGAGTTTATTGATCTTGACCATATCAATTCAGGGGATCGTAAATTTCCTTGGAGCGATTACGGATGTTCATGGCCGATACACGGTACCGCATCCGTATATAGAGGAATATTGGAGGGATTGCTGGGTCTGAGGACCGACATGGGCTGCATAACCGTACTTCCGGGACCTGTGCCGGGCGGCTCGGGCCTGACGGACCTGACGGCAGCCGGCAGAAAGTGGAATTTTGCATTCCGGGGCGAGGGAGGGAATATCCGGGCGATAATGGTCAATGGTATTGAGCTTGAGGGCAGCATGGTTGTTCCCGAATCAATGATGAATCGAAAAAAAATGGATGTCGTGATAAGCCGGGACAATGAAAAACCAAAAAGTCCGGTCATTGCCGATATTTTCGGCGGGAGAATACTGGAAATCAGCAAGAAAGACCGGACCCTGGGCATTTTGGTGAAAAGTGACGGGTTTTCAACGATTTTGCTGCAGGCGGATGAAAAACCCGCGGTAATGCTCGGCAACAAAGCGCTGGAAGTGCATGGTATAGAAGGACGCCCGGATGTTCATTATGTAAGATTCCACAAAAGCGGAAAAATATCAATCGGGTGATCAAAACAAACCGTGATACTTCAATTGATTTTATTTAATTTGTGTCAAAAACCTCTAGGGTTTTTGACACAAATTTATGCTTATAAATTGATAAATCATCTGTAAAAGCGTGTCAAAAACCCTAGAGGTTTTTGACACGCTTTTGTGTTTCCGGAAGGGTCCGGGTTGACAGTTTATAGGTATTCTTTGTCTGTTTTAGAGCAAATGGTAGCAATGGTCCTTCGGCTAAAGTTTGTGATGGCAGCCAGTTGCCTTTTTGAAATTTTCAGATAATGGGCATGTTGTATCAATTCGGCTTTTTCTTTTTCATTAAGTTCATTGAAGCTTTGCTTGCCGGTTTGCGAAACAATCAGGCGTTTGAACAGTTCCTCCGCCTGTGGGTCGGTCATCCTGTGTAATTCGAACCTGTAAACCCTTTTGTCATCCTTGTCGTTGCTTATAAATTCATCAAAGGGCAGATTTGAAAAGTCATCGTATAGATTCATTAAAAGTTCATAGTCGACCAAGTCATATATATCTTTTTTTGGTCTCGAGGAGTCCCAGGGATAATCATTAATGTCTTTAATTATGTGGGCTGCAAAGGCATTTCTAACTACATATCTTACAAGATTAAAAATATGAAGGAGTCCAACGACAATAATGCTGTTGTAGAGACTTTCAAAGACATGTCCCTTGCGATTATATTTGGAATTGTAGTATTTTGCATAATAATCCTGCAGGGAGTTCATTACCATCGGAAGTGTTATGCCTTCGTCCATGATGACCATATGGTAGTGTGTTCCCATCAGGGAATATGCAAGGACCTTGAATTTATACTGTACCTGAAGGGCCTTGAGTTTCTTGAGAAAAACCCTCCGGTCCTGCGAATCCCGGAAAATAGACAGGCCGTCGTTTCCGCGGTTGTAAATATGATATATTCCATTTTCTACTAAATGTCTTTCTTCTGTCATGACATAAATTGTAAACCGTTTTTAATGTTATATAAATAAACTGAAAATTAAATTATCCCGAAAATTAAGAATCAGTTTAAGTTTAGCGTGTCAAAAACCTCTAGGGTTATTGACACGGCGGGGTGGGCTGGTTGGTTTTTTATTAATATTTTGTGAACTTTGTTTATGCGATGCGCATTTTCTGATATTTAATGTTAAAATTATAAAGCGGAAAAACAGATGCTTCTGTTTTGCAGGCAGATTATTAAAGGAGGATGATGCAAATGGTTAAGAGAATTATGCTCGTACTGGTGTCGCTGTCCCTGGTGCTGTCATTTTCCGCCTGTAATAAGAACGGGACGATTGAGGAATCCCAGGGACCCTCCAGAACCCCGATTCCGGTGATTGACGACGGTCTTCCCGACCTTGATGCCGAGGTTTTGCTAAGGTATGTCAATCCGAATATTGATGCGATGGATGATGAATACCCGTACCTCGAAGCCTGGAGCGATGTAATCTATGACAAGTTCGGTGTCGATGTCAAGGTCAGTTTCCTTCCTCTTTACAAAGTCATGAAGGAGACCATAGAGGAATTGTACGTATATGATTTCCTCAGGGTCAATCCCCAGGAGGGAATGCTTCTGCATGAACTGACGGACGTGGATATCTCATACAATATAATGAAGAGCCTGATGGAGGACGGCGGGATCCTCCCCCTGACGGATTATATAAAGAACAGCCAGTTCTATGGAAGCTTCGACAGCGACCTGCTCAA
>JAFGQE010000104.1 GCA_016935835.1 Clostridia bacterium
AAAAGTATATTCAGTTCCTTTTTCACCTTTCCCGTTCTTTTAAACAGAGACTCCCATTTAGGAATAAATGGCTTAATTGCTTCATCTGTGAACTGATTTTTAAGTTCATCTACAACTATCCTTTCACGACCTGTTAATACCCAAAGCACATACCATTTTGACATTTTGTTCTCCTATTGCGCTTGCAGAACATAGCTTCGCCCTTTCGTCTGTTTTCACACGCTAAACACCGGAACCGTATGATCTTCATCTTCCACCGAAGGACCCACCCGACGGTTTCCAATGAATGCTTGTCAATAAATTATTGAAAGCAACCTGTCTTCTATGTACGAAAGATCACTTTTCTACTATGCTACACTATTTTCCCCAAGATATGTTCGAATATGTCTAATCGGGATAGTTTCATGTCTAATCGGCCAAATTTCGTGTTTTTTCCTGATTTGACATGAAACTATCCCGTTTAGACAAGTAGCCCCATTTTACTGGCGGAATCGTATATTCTACTATAAAGGGGTTTTATATGAAATCACTAACAGACTTCATGCTAAGTATCGATCATAATAAATACTCCAAGAGTGATCTTGAGAAAATCCATTATGCTTCAAAAACAATTATTAGTGAGCTTATCAAGTTCATTTTGCTTCTACTGTTCTCAGTTATAGTTGCCGATTTTATTTCATTTATATATATAACCATTACCTTGTTGTTTCTCAGACCTTTTAGCGGCGGCTTGCATTTCAGATCGCATATCAGCTGTTTTATTTTCTCCGTGCTATTTTACTCCATTATTCTATTCATTCCCCAAACGCTGATATCGGCTGGACCTGCTTTGATTATCTTCCTCCTATCTTTGAGTATCATTGCTGCATATTCCCCAATGCCGTCCGCTAAAAGGCCCTCTTATTCAGTTGAGCAGCAAACTATGTTCAGATCAATAGCCGTGCTCTCTGTTCTTGCTTGTGCAATTGTATATTTTCTATTTTTTAATCAATACATGAATCTTGTTTTGCTGACAGTGTTTTTTCAATCATTACAATTATTAATCACAAAGGAGGTGAAAGTTCATGTTGAAAAGAAATATAAAAGCTAGAAATGCATTTGGCATTATTGCATCATTTCTGATTATGGTTGCGCCGCTTATAGTAACTACAACCGGCAGCTTGTTTTTCTGGGGCGAAGAAGATTGTCCTGAATGCTTAAAGAAATAGGGTCATTAATCAAGAAAACCTGACGAGAAAAACAACATTGTTTTGTTGTTTTTCTTTGTTTTCATTTTTCACTTCAATTTCACCGTTATACTTCTTAACGATATCCGATAGTCTCGACAAACCGTATCCCCTTTTCCCCGGGGCTTTGGTGGAGTATCCCTTTTTGAAAAAGTTATCAAGTTCATCCATTCCTACTGGCTCAGTCGGATTTACTACCTCTATAGTGCCGAACCCCATTTTGCAGTATAAAGAAAGCTGCACCTCTTCTCCTGATTCACAGGCTTCAACCGCATTATCAAGTAGAATTGATAGAATCTCAATAAATTCAAAATCCATGAGCTTGAATTTCACATTGCTTAAATTATATCGGATTGAAATATCCTTTTCTTTGGCTTCCTGGAATTTACTGAAAAGGAATCCAGCCAGTATTTTGTTATCCAAAAGCAACAGCTCTTTATTTTCTATATCATCATTTAGTTCCGCGCAGTATAAATCCATTTTTTCTCTTACAGTATTGATATCATCGTACAATAAAGGAATTGCTTTAATCGCTTGAACATGATTGCTAAAATCATGTTGTCTTTTGCGAATATCATCAGTCAGATTTTCGATTACAGGCATGTATTTCTTGTATATAATCAATTCCTTTTCTTCTTGTTCATTTCTCAAACCATTACTTATGATAACCCCATTTAGTATCACAAGTAATAATGAAACGCTGACAAATGTAATGATGTTTTCTATCATTCCCTCAATATTCAAATACCAATAAAAAAGGACGCATATCACCAGAACAAATATATTAAGCAAGAGTATCTTGATTATTTTATTCTTCTTACCGGTCAGTCGATATAACAAGTGAACCGGCAAAAATCTATAGCATACTAAAACAGCTGCCAATCCTATGCTCTGAGCCACCAGTCCGGGAATAAATGTTGCTTCGATTCTGCCAAATATCAAGTATGTAGGAAGTATGGCAATAAGCTGTATCACTATTATAATAATCACTGATATAACATAAAGCATGAAGGATTGAAAAAGTGTCAGTTTAAAGTAAATCAGCATTGTTATAATCAATAAAATTGCTGAGAGTAAAAAATTGTATTGATCCGGTATTATATGAGAGCCTGAGGCAACTAAAAACGTTAGAATAACTACTGGTACTAAATCTTTCCAGTAAAACTTTTTAATCTCAAGAAGTTTCTTGGATATCAGAATATATGACACAATATCAAATAATGTAAGTATAATCGATTCATGATACGCCATTTAATCTCTCCTTAGCCTTTGATAATTGTGATTTCCCAATAGGGATTGGCTTTTCTTTACCCTCAATGAATATTTCTCTTTTTGAATAGTTCGTTTTAAAGATTTTTGTTGTATTTATAATAAATGAATTATGTACTTTCAGAAAGTCCGGGCCTAATTCCTTATAAACCTCAGTCAATGTTTTTCCTTTTACAGGATAAGAATCTTTACAAGTAAAAACATTGATCTTCCTATTTATTGATTCAACATAAAGAATATCCACAAGCTTTATAGTATAAGTATAAGGCCGCGTACAAATCCGTAAAACAGATTCATCGTCTTTGGAATTTACTAGGATTGTCTTTAAAACTCTAGTAACCTGTTCTTCATTATAGGGTTTTATAATATAGTCATAGCAATGATAGGTCTTAAAGGCGAATAGTTCCCTGCTCATATTTCCTGTTATAAACACTACGGGCGTCATTTTATGAGCATCCAATTCCCGGATCTTACTGGCCAATTCCATTCCCGAGTAATCATTGAGCTGAAGGTCGATTATAAAAAGGCATACTTTTTCTTTTTCTGCGATTTGAAAAGCTTCTTCTGCAAATCCGGTTTTTGCAATATCCAGGTTCTCTTCAATAGATGACACTAATTTTTCCAGTACGTCTGCTTCAATTGAATTGTCTTCAACAATAACAACCTTTTTCACGAGTACCTCAACCAAGTTATAAAATCTTCAAGTGTTTGATGTCGATCGATATAAACACACCGGAAATTTTAATACATTGCTCTACATTTTGTACATCCAACTAGAATTAAACAGTTCCTCTATAAGCTTATCTACTTAGATTATATACTATGTCATTTGATCTGAATTGTCAAGGTGCGGACAAAGACCTTTTCTTCTTGGTAGAACATGTTCTACGGTCTGGATAAACGAGTTCACTGACTGCATCCGCGGTGCATTTATCATACTTGATTTGTAATTCAACGGCCTTTTTTCTTTCTTCTTTTGAATAAATTCAGACTTTCTACTGTCTTATTCAAAGTCCAGGATGCCTGTTTGAGGAAAAACTTTGACTTTCAAAGGCAGAGGTGATATAATAACCAGTACAAATTAATAGATCATGTGGGAGCCAAAGAAGAGGCTGAGAGGGATAACAATCCGACCACCAGACCTGATCCGGATAATGCCGGCGTAGGAAATGACAAATGTTTTTACCGCCGTGTCAGGGCGGTATTTCATTGTCAGGAACCATTCGTCATAAGACGACAAGGCCGCCTGGTCGCTCATATCCCTGCAGCACGGGAAGATTGATGAAAACAAGCAAGAAAGATAATTTTAAAAATGTGGTTTATCCGGTAGCCGCCATACTGCTGGTGCTGATACTGTGGGAGACGGTGGTCATGATTGCCCGTACCCCTGAATACAGATTGCCCGCGCCATCGGCGATAGTCAGGGAATTCATTGTTTCCTGGGACATTCTGCTTGGGCATACATGGGTCACACTTATTGAAACCTTGCTTGGATTCGTTGCGGGAATAGCGGCGGCATGCCTCGCGGCGGTTCTTGTGGACTCAATAAAGTTGTTTGGCAGGATATTCATGCCGTTTGCCGTAATCAGCCAGACGATTCCGCTAGTTGCGCTTGCCCCTCTCATGGCGATATGGTTTGGATTCGGCATTCTGCCAAAGGTTCTGCTCACAATGATTGTGGTTTTTTTCCCGATAAGCGTCAGCCTGATACAAGGACTTGGATCGGCGGATCCCGATCTTTTGGAAATGATGTCGGGCATGAATGCCACGAAAAGGCAGGTCTTCACAAAGCTCAAGATACCATCGGCCGCGCCATATTTCTTCTCCGGATTAAAGATTTCCGCCGCCTATGCAGTAATGGGGGCGGTCATATCCGAATGGACGGGTGCATCCAAAGGCCTGGGAATTTTCATGACCAGGGCAATGAGTTCGTTCAGGACCGCTGCGCTTTTCGCGGATATAATTATCATCGCACTGCTCAGCATACTGCTGTACAAGTTAATAGAATACATCGAAAGCAAGGTTGTAAAATGGAAGGCGGATTAAAATGAAAAAAATAATATCAAGCATCATGATGATCATGATAATGTCAATAGCGGTGACCGGGTGCGGGAAATCCGATGAAGAGAAGGTAACATTCGTGCTGGACTGGACTCCCAACACCAATCATACGGGAGTCTATGTTGCGCTGGAAAATGGATATTTCGCGGAAGCGGGGCTGGACGTGGAGATAATACAGCCGGCCGACGGCACCGCGGAGCAGCTTGTCGCTTCGGGAACGGCCCAGTTCGGCATCAGCTACCAGGAAAACGTGACATTCGCACGGGCCCAGGGGATGCCGCTGGTTTCGATTGCGGCCGTCATTCAGCACAATACATCGGGATTCATGTCGTTCAAGGATGAAGGAATAACAAGCCCCCTGGATTTTGCCGGAAAGAAATACGGCGGCTGGGGAACCGATGTGGAGACCACGACAGTCAGGCACCTTATAAAAACAAGCGGCGGGGATCCCGGCTCAGTCGATATAGTAACCATGGGAAGCGCGGATTTCTTTGCGGCGGCGGACGCCGGGGAAATTGATTTCGCCTGGGTTTTTGAAGGCTGGACCCTCATGGAGGCAAGGATCCGCGGACTTGAGGTAAACTATTTTGCCATGATTGAATATTCGGATATTTTTGATTACTACACCCCGGTAATCATAACAAGCGAAGACACCATTGAGAAAAATGACGGCATGGTGGGAAGATTCATGAAGGCGGTAGCGAAGGGCTATGAATTCTCAATCGCAAATCCACAGGAGGCCGCTGCAATTTTACTAAAGCATGCCCCCGAGCTCAATGCAGACCTGGTTTTGAAGAGCCAGGAATTCCTCGCCGGAAAGTACACCGATGACGCCGATTATTGGGGAATGCAAAAGACCCTTGTATGGGAAACATACGCAGAATGGCTGCTCGAGAACGGATTCATTGACGAAATGATAAACGTGGAGGAAGCGTTTACAAACGCATATCTGCAATGACGGGAATAATCGCGGAAGGAATTGAAAAGACGTTCGTCAAGGACGAAAAACCCATGAAGGTCCTTGACGGGATATCCCTGTCCCTGGAGGGTAATGAATTCGTATCGGTCGTCGGACCCAGCGGATGCGGCAAAAGCACGCTGCTTAGGATTCTGGCCGGAATCATACCCGCGGATTCGGGAACCATTGAAAGAACGGGCGGCATTTCATACCTGCAGCAAAGCGGGTCCCTGATGCCATGGAGAAACCTGTATCAGAACGCGTCCCTCCCGCTTGAGATCCGGACGGGCAAAAAGACCGGATTCGAGGACAAGGTCGGGATGCTGATAGAGGAGTTCGGGCTCGCGGGATTTGAAAGGCACATGCCTTCCGAAATATCGGGGGGGATGGCAAGGCGGACTGCGCTGATGCGCACATATCTCGAGGAAAAGGAAATAATGCTTCTGGACGAACCCTTTTCCTCACTGGATACAATAACAAGGAAACAGATGCAGCATTGGCTGCTGAAGGTGTGGAACAACCACAGAAAGGGCGTTGTATTTGTAACGCACGACATTGAGGAAGCTCTTCTTCTTTCTGACAAGGTGTATATTCTGGGCAACCGTCCCGCTTCTGTTATAGAAAGCGTCCGGCCTGATTTCATAAGGCCCAGGGACAATGACATAGTCTACTCCGAAAAATTCATAGATATGAAGAAGTCCATCGAAAAGATGCTTTTGGACGGCAACTGAGACAACCGGCCTCCGTTGATGCCGGATATCCGGGAACACTTTTTGCCGGGCAGTCCCTATTGATAGAACTTGCATCGCGAATGTGGTAAACTGAAAAAAACCAATTCCGGGGGTGCAGGTTGACTGACCTTAAAAAGGGAACCGCCGCAATGGCGGCGGCATATCTGTGGTGGGGGCTCATGCCATTCTACTGGTTCTTTTTGAATGGCATTCCAAGCATCGAAATCATTGCTTACCGGATATTGTTTTCATTCATCACGGTCCTGGTCTTTCTGGCCGCGACAAAAAACCTGAAAGTCTTCGGTGTTTTAAGAGACTGGAAAAAAGGCCTCCTTATAGCCGGAGGGGCGCTTATGCTCGCAATCAACTGGACGGTCTATATCTATTCCATCTCGATAGGACTTTATTCACAGGCGAGCATGGGCTACTACCTGACCCCGATCGTAAGCATCCTGCTCGGCCTGATTTTTTTAAAAGAAAAAATGACGAGGAAACAAACGCTTGCATTCATGCTTGTGTCAATCGGAGTGGCATACTATATCTTCACCCAGGGGTTCGTGCCGTATATCTCGCTGGTGCTGGCCGCGACATTCGGCACCTATGGACTTTATAAAAAGACGGCCGGGCTTACATCCGCGCAGTCCATGGCCCTCGAGACAGGCTTTCTTCTTCCGGCCGGGCTGGCCGTGCTGGCGGTGATTCAGTCGGGCAAGGGCATGGCACTGGCGTCGGGTGGCTTCACAACGGTTATTCTCATAATGCTTGCAGGGGTGATGACGCTCATCCCGCTGATACTTTTCTCCGAGGGGGCGCAAAGGATCCCTCTTGTCAGGGTTGGGTTCCTGCAGTATATCGCACCGTCCCTCATGCTGTTCGCGGGCCTTGTGCTCGGGGAAAAGTTCAACATCAACCAGCTGGTCTGCTTTGTTTTCATTTGGTCGGGGCTTGCCGTGTACACGGCATCCAATATAAAGAAGGGAAGGGATAAAGATGCAGGGAAAGATAATATGCGACATACCGCCGGGGAATGACAATCCGCGCAACAGCGAGGGAGTGTTCATCCGGCTCAAGGATGGAACGATCATGTTCATATACAGCAGGTTCAGGGGCGACAAGGCCGGCGATGATGTTTCGGCGGACATTGCGGCATTGTATTCACATGACGACGGGGAGACTTTCGGCGGGGAGCGCATCCTTTTCACAAGGCTGGAGCATGGCGCAAAAAACATAATGAGCGTCTCGGCCCTGCGTCTTTCGGACGGCAGGCTTGCGGTATTCTATTGCATAAGGCGGGGCTTCCACGATACAAGGCTTTTCATGCGCATTTCGGATGACGAAGGGACTACGTTCGACGAGGGGCGTTATTGCATCAATTATCCCGGATATTTCGTAACCAACAACGACAGGACCGTTCTTTTGTCAAACGGACGGATTATCGTGCCCGCCAGCTATCACAGGTGCCTTGGACCGGACTTCAACTCGTGGGAAACCTTCAACGGAGTTTCGACCGCGCGCTTTTTTTATTCCGACGACAACGGCGGGACGTTCTTTGAGTCGCCGGGATTCGGGGCATTGAATGTCCCTACGGACACGGGGCTTCAGGAACCGGGCGTTGTCGAAACGGAGCCCGGATGCCTGCTGTGTTTTTGCAGGACCGACCTTGGGTCGCAGTATGTATCGCGTTCGCGCGACTACGGTGCGACATGGGAGCCTTTCATGCCTTCAAGGTTCACCTCGCCGACATCGCCGATGACCATCAAACCCATACCGGGAAAGGATGCGTTCATAGCGGTTTATAATCCTGTGGCAAATTCCCCGGTCACCCATTCAAAGGCGGGCTGGGGAAGGAATCCATTGGTGTATTCAATAAGTATGGACGGGTGCAGGACATTCGGCGACTTGCAAATAATTGAGGATGACCGGACAAGGGGTTTTTGTTATCCGACCGTGTTTTTCAATGAAGACTACATGCTGATGTCATATTGCGCCGGGGGCGAGGAGGATGTCGCATGCCTTAACAGGATAAGAATCAGAAAATTCAAAACAAGCGAACTGGGCGGACTGAAGAAAGCCTTTTGATGGACAGCCGGTTGAAATTGCCGGAGTCCGGAAGAAACAAGCAATGATATAATATTACTATAAACTGACGGGGGTGCTGTGATGAAGAAGAAGGTTGTCGCCGGTTTTATCGGATGCGGGGGCTTTGCCATGAATATGCATATGCCGATTCTTATGGCCAGCGAAAAGTATGAGATCAGGGGCGTCATGGATATAGACGAGAAGGCGGCAATGGCAGCCGCGGAGAAGTGCGGGGCCGCTTACTTCACAACGGATGAGCGGAGAATACTTGACGATGAGGTCATCGACCTTGTATTCATCACGACAAGGCACGATTCGCATGCGAGGCTCAGCGTATTGGCCGCCGATGCGGGGAAGAACATTATGTGCGAAAAGCCCATGGGACTGAATTATGAGGAATGCAGGCAGGTGATTGACGCGGTCAAGCGGAACAAAGTCAAATACACCATCGGATACAACAGGGGACTGGCGCCGATGGTTGCCCGCGCAAGGCAGCTTCTTGATACCCTTGACGGCAAGATAATGGCATACCACAGGATACAGGCGCCGTTCCCGGAAAGCCACTGGACGCACATACCGGAGATAGGCGGAGGAAGGTTTGTCGGCGAGGGCTGCCATATCTTCGACTTGTTCTGCAGGCTTGTCGACAGCGAACCGGTTTCCGTATATGCCGCGGGAGGCATCTTCCTTGACCCGGGGATTGTAAAGATACCCGACAGTGCGAACGTGACGATAACATTTGCGGACGGATCGGTCTGCACGACGCTTATCGCCAGTGCGGGCTGCGCATTGTTCGAAAAGGAATTCACGGAAATATATTGCAATAACAAGGCCATCACCATAAACGGCTTCAGGGAAATGGCATATTACGGATTCGAGGGCCATGACGAGATAAGACTGGTATACGACAAGGTAGACAAGGGGCAGATGGCGGAACTGGAGGGCCTGGCCGATGCGATTCTAAATGATACGGAAAGTCCCAACGGGATTGGCATAGCGCTCAAGGGGGCTTTGATAAGCTACAAGGTAATTGAGTCGCTGAAGACCGGAAAGCCGGTCGGAATCAGACCGGAAGAGCTGGAAGTATAATGAGGATAGACAAATATGCAATCGGCATGGAAGCGGAAAAGCTCAGGAGCCCGTTCGGGTTCAAGGGCTCGTATGCCGACGGCCTGTGGCAGACCATCGTCGGGCTTGAATCCGACGGGCTGAGAAGCTGCGGGATTGCCGTTCAGAGCGTGCTTTGGTCAGACGCTTCTGTTTTCGAGAGCTACGGACAGGATGGCGGGAATGAGCTGATGCACAAACTTACCAAGTTTGCGCTTGGCCGGCTGGAAGGCAGCGACTTTTCCGATCCATTCGAGGCGAATGATTATCTTTTTGAAAAATGCAGCGAGGAAATTAAGCGTATGACGGGCCGCGGGGATATCCGAAAGACGTTCGTGCTTAATTCCCTTGTGCCGGTCGACATGGCCTTTTGGCTGCTCTGGGCAAAAAGCAAGGGAATTTCGGACTACGGGGTCATGACGGGCGAGTACAGCCGGTATCTGTCCGAAAGACATGGGAAAATAGCGGCGATACCACTGATAACCTATGGCGTCGGTCCGGATGAAATCAAAAAGCTTCTCGAAGAGGGGTATTTTTTCCTGAAGATAAAAATCGGCAAGGAACCGGAATGGGACAAGCAAAGAATAAAGGAAATCTGGGAGATGGCAAAAGGATTTACCACGGAACACACAAAATCCGGAATGCCCGTCCTATATCTCGATGCCAATGGAAGGTACACGGACATCGGGGAGCTGAAGTCCCTGCTTGAGTTTCTGGATTCCCTGGGCATTCTTGCTCATGTCGGAATATTCGAGGAACCGTTTGACGAAACGGCGCAGATTGACGTCGGGGGATTGCCATGCGTATTTGCAATAGATGAAAGCGCCCACTCGGTGGCGGACTCAATTGAAAAATTCCAGATGGGATACAAGGCTGTAGCGCTCAAGCCCGTCGCCAAGACTCTGAGCGAGAGCCTGCGCATACTCGAGGCGGCGGCCAAAATGGGGGTCGGGTGCTTCACGGCGGACCTCACCGTCGCGCCATGGCAGCTTGAATGGAACAGGAATTTTGCCGCCAGGATACCGGCGCTTGACTGCGTTAGGACCGGATTGCTGGAATCAAACGGAAACATGAATTATACGGACTGGGACAGGCTCAAGGGATATCACCCGATGGGCGGGGGAAGCTGGGTCGATGCAAGGAACGGTTTGTTCGACCTGTCCGACTTCTATGAATACGACGGGGGGCTGTTCGAGCAGCCCGGCCACTACATGGATGTAATAAAATTCCGGGGGTAGGCGATGCATATAAGAAACGAAACATACGAGAAGGCGGTTGGGAACGAAAGCATCAGGACTCACAGGATGTATACGGGCTTTGAACTTGAAATGACCGAGAACAGGAAGGTGGAGGCTGAAGATGATTTCTTCTGTGTTTCCCAGATCAGGTATTCACATGATAATGGACGGACATGGTCCGCATATATTCCGGACGAAATGAATTATGAGAAGAACGGCGAAAGGGAGATTGTCCGCAACATCGCTTCGGTCGAACCCAATGCGGCGACCGGACATATGGTAAGGACAGTCATGCGCCGGACATTCCTTTACAACCATTCGGAGGTGTACGGGAAATACTGGAAAACAGGTGTGATGGATTGGCGCGACCATACTTTTGTCGAAATATCAAGGGACGGCGGAAAGACATACACGGCGGGCTCAATGCTTGCTTATGAACAATACACCGGAATCGACTTCAACCATGGATACCATGGCAATAACATCGAAATTGACTTAAACGGTACGATGTACACCGCCATATCGGCCCCGGTTGAATCGGTTTGCCGGGCATTTTCAAGAAAAACCGGGGATTATGCGTTGAACGGCTCGATAACAAATGCTGTCATCGTGTTCCGGATTTCATATGATGCGAGTGCGGATGCCTATACCGCGGAGCCGTCGGAACCTGTTATCATAAGCGATGCTGTATCGTCGAGGGGTCTTCTCGAACCCAATGTCGTATTGCTCCTTGATGGAACCATAATGCTTGAATGCAGGGGGTCGAATGCCGTGGCGGAGGGATGGAGGACAAGGATGAAAAAGGGAAGCCCGTCCCACAGATGGGTTTCATACAGCGGCGACGGCAGGAATTTTTCAATACCATCGCCTATGCTCTTCGATGACGGAACCGCTTTTTATTCGCCCTCTTCGATGTCGAGGTGGCTGAGGCATTCCGTCAACGGCAGGCTTTATTGGGCGGGAAACATAACCGGCAGGATCCCGGAGGGCAACAGGCCCAGATACCCCCTGTGCATCGCACAGTTCGATGAGGACAGACGTTGCCTGGTCAAGGAAAGTATGGGAATCCTTGACGACAGGAAACCGGGGGACGGCGGGCTCGTGCAGTTTTCCAACTTCACGTTTTATGAGGACAGGGAAGCCCATGTGATGCATCTTGAGTATTCCAGGCTTGGCCAGAACGCGGAGCTAAAATGGCAGGGGGATGCTGTCAGGGCGACCGTGTCCGTCTGAGGAGAATGAAAATGAAAGCAATGATTGTCGGCGGCACAGGACTTCTTGGTTACCATGCGATACTGGAATTATTGAAAAGGGGACATAAGGCCGCGGCGGTCGCCATACCTGATGCCGTGCCCGGGGATTGGTTCCCGCCGGAGGCTTTTGTCGTTTACGGCGACGTATTCACAATGAACCCGATGGAACTAAAGGAACTTTTCATGGGATATGATGCAATGGTGTATGCAGTCGGGCCGGATGACAGGGTTACGCCAAGGGCACCCGCTTATGATTTCTTTCATGAGAGGCTTGTGGAAGCCTGTGGAAGGGTTGTGTCGGCCGCAAGGGAAGCGGGCGTCCGCAAATGCATCGTCCTGAATTCATATTTCGCGTATTTCGACAGGATATGGCCCGAGGTGGGATTCGCCGAACACCATCCCTATATCAGATGCCGGGTGGAGCAGGCAAAACGCGTAATTTCCGAAGGAATGGGAACGATGGATGTTTGCGTGCTTGAGCTTCCCTACATATTTGGAACCATGCCCGGAAGAATACCTCTTTGGAAGGATATACTGATAGAGTATCTGAAGAAATCCAAGGTAGTATTTTTCCCAAGGGGAGGCACCGGCATGCTGACGGTAAAATCAGTTGCCGAAGCCATTGCGGGCGCATTGGAAAATGGAGTTCACGGCAAGAGATATCTCATCGGCGACGAGAACATGGAGTGGAAGCGGCTGCTTGGGATCATGCTCGACGAAATGGGCGAAAAAAAGAAAATAGTGTACATTCCCGGATTTGCCGCAAACCTGCAGGGCTTGAAAATGAAAAGGGAACACCGGATGAAGGGACTTGAGAGCGGCCTTGATCCCGCGCATCTTTTCAGGGACATACAGTGCAGGTTCCTTTACATTGACGCTAGAAAAATCAAGGCGGAACTTGGCTATGACGGGGGAGGGGTGGAGGACGCCATCAGGGAAACAGTGCGAGCCTGTCTGTAAACAAAGGAGACCATGATGAAAAAAACATATTCATATACCCCTGGCGAGGAAGTCGCCAATGTAACCAGCCACGGCATAATGGCCGCGCTTTGCCTGCTCGGCATGCCGTTTGCGATAATCTGGGTTTATTCCAGGGGAACCCTGCTTGATGCCATTGGCGTATCGATCTTCATGATATCGATATTCCTGATGTTTTTGGCCTCGACGCTTTACCATTCAATGGCGCTGGACACCAGGCACAAGGTTGTATTCAAGATATTCGACCATATCTTCATTTATGTCGCGATAGCCGGGAGCTATACTCCGATCGCGCTTTCGGTCATAGGCGGATGGCAGGGCATCGTGATAACGGCAGTGCAGTGGGCTATGGTAACGGCGGGAATACTTCAGAAGACGCTGTCAAAAAGGAAGGATCCCAAGCCCAGCGTGGCGATCTACCTAATTATGGGATGGACGCTTGTAGCATTCTTTCCTCTTTTTATCAGAAGCGCCAGCCTGGGTCTGCTCACAACCATACTTGCCGGCGGGATCTTCTATTCCGCGGGAGCGTTCATATATTCAAGGAAAGCATTCAAATACTACCACTTGGTCTGGCATCTTATGGTAATCCTGGGAGCGGCGGCGCATTTCATCGGCATTGTCTTCTTTTTATTCTGATCGGAATTAATCCCCGGATTTCCGGAAAATAACAGAGTGCCCGCATATGCGGGAATCTCAGCTTTTAAGGAAGGGTATTATCGTATCCGCCATGGCGACAAGGCCATGCCTGCCCTTGTCAAACAATAGGGTCTGTGCATGCGGGATAAGCCTGAGCAAGCGTTTTTCAGCCTTCCTGAAGTCGAAAAAAGCATCCTCCGCACCTGAAATCATGAAGACCGGGGCTTTTATTGATGAAAGGACCTTGTCCGTGAGCGGTTTCAAGGCATCCCTTCGATATATGAAGTGGGCGTTGAGAAGGCTGAAGAATTCCATGACTTCGGGCGATTCAAAATCATCAGGGAAAAGAAGCCTCATAGTCTTTTCGGCCCCGGCCTCACCCTGCGAGGCGTAGCGCATCATCTTGAAAACAGCCTTCATCCTTGGATTCACGATGCCGCCCGGTGCAATCAACGCAATCCTGGAAACCCTGTCCGGGTTGTCCGAAGCGAATCTAAGGGCGGCCCAACCGCCAAGGGAAAGCCCTGCCATGCAGGGTTTGTCCAAATTCAGCTCTTCGAACAGCCTGAGAAGCCATAGACTGTAATCGTCATTATCCCATGAAAGCCGGCGGGTGAAACTTTTCCCGGGTTCACCGGGCATATCAGGTGCATATACCCTGAATTCACGGGCATAGGAGGCGATGTCGCCGGCCCATGTGGCTGCGTTGGAAGTGCTTCCATGAAGCAGTACAAGGGGAGGGGAGCCGGGGGTCCCTGCGGCGATTACATGGGTTCTTTCGTTTTGGGGTCCGGCATACAGTTCTTCATAAGCCAAGGGCCAGGATTCAAGCATCCTGTCATAGAAGTCCATAAGGGCCTTTTCGCCGGCCATTGTCCTGTACAATCCGTTTGTTTTCATTTAGGTCCGCCTCCCATTCCATCTTTTTTGTCAAGTCCGTTCCTAAGGGCTGTCAGCCAGTCGAGCTCGCAACGGTATGCATTGATGCGGTTCTGCCAAAGCATTTCCCAGATATAGCGTTCGCGTTCGTTCCTTCCCGGATATACGGATTTTCTTCTAAGCTTCTCCTTGCACATGACATGCTTCATTTCAATCTCATATTGATATGAATCAATCAGTGAAAGCAACTCTGCTTCGCTCAGCCCGTCGGACCAGGCCAGCTGCATCAAAAAGGAATTTCGGGCAGACGGGGGCTCGGGACGCCCCATGGCCCACTCCCTTACCTCGGAGAGCCCTTTCCCTGTAATATGATAGATTTTTTTCGCGGGATAGTTTTCCTGCTGCACGACTACCTTCTCTACAAAACCCTCGGCGCCAAGTTCAACAAGCGTTTTGTATATCTGGTTGTTATTGCCGGACCAGTATATGAACTCGGTCTCCGCAAAGAACTTCTTAAGTTCATATCCCGTCATGGGCTTCCAGCTCAGGAAGCCCAGTATGGTGTGTTTCAATGACATTTTGCATCCTCCTTTTAATACTATGTTAAAAGTAACATAGTATATTAATAACTGTCAACATTTTTGTGTGAAAAAATTTTCAAAGGGTATGAATACAGGGAAATTTGCAAAAAAAAGGAGACAATATATGTTTTGGAACTGGGGTGGGGCGGACAACAGGATAGATCAGAAGACTGCAAAAGAAATGATGGATGCAGGGGATGTGGTTGTCGTCGATGTAAGGACACCGGGTGAATATGCCTCGGGTCGGATAGAAAACGCGGTATTGCTGCCTCTTGATACGATCGGATACGATGCCGGCGGCAAGCTGCCCGACAAGGATAAGAAGATACTTGTGTATTGCCTGAGCGGAAGCAGGAGCAGGACTGCCGCCGCAATACTAACGCGTGCAGGTTACAAGAACGTATACGATTTCGGTGGAATAGGAAGCTGGCCGTATGGAATAGTACGCTGAACAATTTTATAATGATTGCCATGTGTCCGGATGATATATCCGGTGCGCATGAAATCCATCTTTGAAAAATATCCACCGGCCAATTGTCAGAAAAACAGAAGGAAGACAAACGGCGGGGGATATTTTTTGTTATGTGTCAGCGGGCTTTCCCTGAGTCGGCCACCGTCGCTAGCTCCCTTGGGAAAGCATTGAAGACGGTCTGTTCATTCAGATACTGCCTGTCGAAGCGGGCCCCCCAGGCGGATAGCACCGACATTATTGAAGACTGCGGAATGCGCCTGTTCCTGTACAATTCAAGCAAATCAAGGAAATATGCCTTTTCTTTTTCGGAGATATCCTTCTTGAAGTAACCAAAAAGGTGAAGCATCACATTGATGTACTGCCCGCAGGACGGTTTTCGCATCATGACCTCGCGAAGCTTTTTTTCATATTCCGAAAAAACCTCTCCCGGCGGAACCTTTCCGTGCCCCGCCACTATCTGGCCCAGTTTTTTTAAGCCGGCCTGGGAGTAAGCCATGAAAAGATATTTGTTCCTGCTGTGAAAATCAATCAGGTTTTTTATGCCGTTGGTGCCCCTGACCCGGCGGAAATCGGCGAGTGTGAATATGACGGTATAAAAATGCTCCCTTATAGTGAAGTTCAGAAGACGGCCCTCATCCTCAATAAGATAGTCGCTGAACAGCACGAGCATATCCCGGCCGAATATGCCGGGGCTCTTCCTGTTCAGGGGAGGGGCCTTGCCGATGTCTGCATATACCTTGACATCCTTGGTTCCGCAGCTTGGAGAGCGCGACTTCAGCAGGAATCCATCAGGCTGGAATTCAGAAATGGCCTTGGAAATCCTGCGGGAGTACTCTTCCATGGCCGCGGTCATGTCGGTTCCGTTTATGTATGAAAGCAGCTTGATTTCATCATTCGCCAGGACCAGGCGAAGCGATTCCCTGGGGGACGGGAGCCCTATGGCCATCTCCGGGCAAAGCGGAAGGAAATTGACATGATCCTTGAGCTCCGCCACAAATTCGCTGGTTATCATCGAACCATCGTACCGGCAATGTCCGTGCTCTATGCATTTGCTTATTACTACATTCGGTTTTTCAAACATGACCAGACCTCCTTGACCGGAAGTATTGCTTATGGCTAAAGTATATACCTTATTTGAGACGGGAAAAACCCGCGGCTTTCAGTATTTTATCGAGGCGGCTTCCCGGTACATCAGCTCAAGGCTTTGCGGAGGAACATCGCCCTGCACATTATGGGCGGGGCAAAGGACAAACCCGCCGTTCTTTCCGAGTATTTTAACGGCAGAGCTTACGGCATCCCTGATTTCTGCCGCTGAACCCCGGGGCAGCGTATGCTGTATATCAATCCCTCCCCAGAAGGATATCCTATTGCCGAAATTTGCCTTTAGTTTTTCACGATCCATCCCGGATGCCGAAGGCTGAACAGGATTAAGGATATCCATGCCAATGTCAATCAAGTCGCTGATGAAATCATAGCTGGCGCCGCATGTGTGGTGAAAAATCCGTCCGCTGGACCTGGACCTGATGTATCTGTAGATTTTTTCAAGCCTTGGCTTGACCATCTCGCGGAACAAGGGAACCGACATAAGCGCGTTGTTTTGGGTTCCCAGGTCGTCTGCCATGCACACGACATCGAAATTGTCGCCGGTTTCGTCAAACATACCCGTGAAATAATCTATCTGCATGTCTACGATCCTATCCATCAGAATCCCCGCGAAGTCTTTGTCTGCGATCAGATCCACAAGGAAGTTTTCCATACCGCGCGTATACATCGACAGTTCGAACACCGAGGCGATGGACCCCGTGACCACGGCAAACCCTTCCCGCTTGTATTGCAGGCATTTTTCCCTCATGCCTTTGTAGCGGCTGGGATGCCGCATGTCGGGAAACCTTGCGTCTGCCATTTGTTTTGCGTCAAGCCCGGCAAAGGGATGCCTTACCATCTCGGCGTAATCGCCCTCAAGCCTGTAATGGATTCCCAGTTCGCTGTCATAGGAACCATCCTCAAAATATGTGGTTTCCCAGCCTTCCAGGGGATTCATGTAAACATTGCGCGTGTCGATGCCGAAATAGCTCAGTATTTCCTCGTCTATGTCTATCCTCAGGTTGTATCCGCCAAGGGGGGCGGAAGGATTTTTTATTCCCAGGTATTCCGTAATATTTTTATATGCGCTGTTTGTAAACGATGAAACAACACCGCCCAGATCCAGCGGCACGCGGTCAGGCTGTTCATGATTAAGAGCACAAAGTACGCGTTCCCTTGAATTCATATCACATCTCCTTCAGTCTGGTTGAAGCGGTCAATGGTCATATTTGAATTATATCAAACAAATCATTCGGGGGTAAGGACAGCGGATGGATATATTATTTAGAAAAACAAAGAAAAATCAGGGATATTTAGCTTAAATATGCCAAAAACCCCGGAAAAACCAGGGTTTTTTGACAAATTGTGGCCAGACCGTCCGAAAACTATGTTATTTATCTAACGGATGTGGTATAATAGTAACATACATTACAGCGAGGTGCCT
>JAFGQE010000105.1 GCA_016935835.1 Clostridia bacterium
CCTTTTATCAAATTTCAATTATATCTTGCTTTTTTACGGAGTCAGGCTCAGTGCTCCGGCTGCATCAACCAGACCGGCTCCATCCTTCGTTCTTTCGACTCCGGTGAGGTCATTTGCTGACGATTCAAGGTAACTCTCAGCTTCAGCAGCGGTCAATCCGGGATCCTTCTGTGCCATCAGCGCCACCACTCCGGCGACATGCGGACTTGCCATGGATGTTCCGCTGAGATAGTAATAGCTGATCTGGCCGCTGTTGACCTGATAAGGTCCAACTACATAGGAACCGGGAGCCGTTACATCAAGATACTGTCCATCAAGTTCCCTGCTGGAAAAATCGGCAATATAGAATTCACCTTCATCAAATGGGTCGCTGACATCCATTAAATACCACCAGGTTCCTGTATCAAACTCCTTGACAAGACCTGCGGCGGCAACCGATATCACAGGTTCATATGCGCCAGGATAACCCATACCCAGCTCGCCCTCGTTTCCTGCCGATGCTACTATGATTACGCCTGCCTCGACGGCTTTGTCAATGGCAGCTTTCTCAATCGCATCAAGCGCGGATCCGCCAAGGCTCATGTTTATGACCACGGGATAATCCGCAAGCGGTCCCTTCTTCAGTTCCGTCACATACATGATGCCCCTAGCAACAACCGACGACCATCCTGACCCGTTCTGATTGAGAACCTTGACAGGAATTATCGTTGCATTGGGAGCAACCCCATTAACTGGTGCACCACCGAGGCTGTAGCCGATTATGCTGCTCGTCACGTGGGTGCCGTGTGAATTCTGATCATGCTCCCATTTATTGGGCTGCGTCGAAACGGTTCCCGCCTCTCCGCCGCCGCCTCCGAATGATATGGCATATTCCTCGGCAATCCTCTCCTCGGGGAAGTACTGGCGCCACGAATCAACAAGGCCTGTGTCCAGCACAGCGACATATACTCCGGTCCCGTCATATTCAACGGTTCTGTTGTTCATTCCGACTTCGGTTATATTTATGGCATCAAGATTCCATGTGCTTCGTCCTTCAATCATGGAACTCGCCGCAACAGTATCAATCGGCGATCCTTTTCTTTCGGCATCAGGATTGGCGGTATCCACGAACGGCAGGTTTTTTATACCCTGCAATTTGCTGCTCTTGATTTTCATTGTGACGGCGTTAAGTTCAACCAGCATGTCAATGACTCTTCCGTGCGAACCCAGTTCGGACAGGATGTCATCCGTCAGTTCAGTGTTCAGAAGCACGTTTACTCCAATCGATGGATCCGGCGGTCCAGCCAGAACCGGTACTGCAAGCGTAAAAACCAATGCAACCACTATTAAATAAACAAATAACTTTTTCATGACCAACCCTCCTTTATGTAACTTATATTATATTACAAAGATTAGATGGCTTGCAATCATTCGCTGCATATTGTTTATGATTGATAGGAATCGCGTTTATGTCAATATTCCCCGTACTTTTTCCCTGCCTCGACCATTGCCCTGAAGTTCCATGGATTTACCGAGGAATGTATGCTGTTGCTTGACGAAAGTACGAATCCCCCGCCGTTGCCCGCATCCTTTATACATTTTATTACCGCTTGCTCCACTTGATCACGGGTGCCGTGGCTGAGCAGGTCGCCACAGTCAATGTTTCCCCAGAGGCACACCCTGTCCCCGTAAAGCCTTTTAATGACTCCGATGTCCATGCCTGCCGTTGGCTCAAGCGGGTTCAGGCCGTCTATCCCCGTGTTTATGATTGGCTCGATTATTTTCATTATGTTGCCGTCGGTATGCTTAATCACCATAGCGCCTTCCTCATGGATTGCATCCACCATCTTTTGAAGCCTTGGCAGTATGAATTCAGCGAAAACCTCAGGCGACATCATCGGCCCGCTATTATGTGCGTAGTCATCCCCAAGCACCACAATATCGGCACCGGCCCTGACCGCCCTTCTCACAACCCTTATATTGGCATCGAGAACCAGGTCCATCAGGTCATGGCATAACTGCGGCTCCAGTATGAAATTCATCAGCATCTCATCCATGCCCATAAGATAGCACGACCACATGAACGCCGCCCTATGGCGGAATATTATCGCTTTCCCGCCCTTGAACCTACTGACAAGCTCAGGCAGCCTTCCGAGCCTTCCGGGGTGTTCCGGGTCTGGCGGTGTGTATTTTTTCAAGTCCTCCCGGTTGAAAATACATCCCTTGACCGGATGCGCAACATGCTCCTCGTTTCTTTTATACCTTACACCCCATTCATCAACAAACTCATTCTTATTTATCTCCTCGGTAACGAAGAATTCCGCACCGCATCCCACCGCATCCATATCCCAGGCGATTTCAAGCTCCATCTGGCTTTCTGCATCAGGAAAAAAGTGACGGTATACCTTCCTGTCAATCAGAAATTCCGAAATAGGAACCCTGTCGGGCTGCCCCAGTCTCATGGCTGTCATTATTCTTTCAAATCCGTTCATATCCCACCTCGCATATTTCCATTAATCCATATGAGAGGCCCTTTTGCAACTGGTTTTTTCTTTTTTTTGAATATTTTGTTTTATTCCCATCCCAAGGGTAGAATATAATTGTTTGTTTTGCTAAAACTGTTGTTTCTATAAAAGCATGCCGCATATGTGAAAAGGGGCTGTCATTATGAAAAAACTTCTGTATCTGATTATTATTGTAACACTGGCCTTGTCCGGTTGCTCAACACCCGTGGGAAACCCTTCCATTGCTCCGGAGGATACGATGGTAAAACCCGGCGATGCCGCCGTAAAAACTTCCATTACACATGAGGATAATATATATTTCATCCTGATCGACAGATTCTACGACGCCGTTGAAAATCTTCCTGATGTCGATAAGAATGATCCAAAGGCCTATCAAGGCGGGGACATCAGGGGTATCATCGAAAAACTGGATTACATCAGGGATCTTGGAATGACAGCCATTTGGATAAGCCCTGTCATGGACAATGCACCCGGCGGTTACCATGGCTACTGGATTCATGATTTCTATGCCGTTGACGAACACTTCGGAACAATTGGCGATTTCAAGGAACTTGTGGAAAAGGCGCATGCGCTTGGTATGAAGGTTATCCTTGATTATGTCTTCAACCACACGGGACCGGGAATGGCATGGCTTGACGACCCGGCCAAACAGGATTGGTTTCACGAGAAGAAGGCCATTACCAATTGGAATGATAAGGATCAACTTATAAACGGCTGGATTTACGGCCTTCCGGACCTGAACCAGGAAAATCCGCTTGTCAGGGATTATCTTGTTGAGAATGCTCTTTGGTGGATAGAAGAAACCGGGATAGACGGTTTCAGGATTGACACCGCAAGGCATGTCCCTGATGAATTCCTTCTCCATTTCATAGACGAGGTTAAATCTGATTTCCCCGAATTCTATTTGCTTGGCGAGGTATGGCATAACAATGCAAGGATCCTGAAACTGTATCAAAACCTCGGCTTTGACGGCGTGACCAACTATTCATTGTATAACGGCATCATCGAAACCTTTGGTCCCTATGGGGACATGCGGGATTTCGCAAAATACCTGCGGGACGAATCATTGTTCACCGACGCTTCACTTAACAGTATATTCATCGACAACCACGACAATCCCAGGTTTTATAGTTCTGAAAGAAATTATGGGAAGGAATATACCGGGCAGGCGCTGGCCTTTCTATTCACTTATCCCGCCGCGGCCACATTATATTATGGCACGGAAGCCCTGCTTGAGGGCGAATACGACCCCGTCAACAGGACCTTCATGCCCTGGGCGTCCGACGGGGAGCTCGTGCCTCTGATAAAGGAACTCGCCCTTATTAAATCATTGTATGTGCAGGACTTCGAGGTCATCGCCTATGGTGCCAAATATATCGCTTACAAGACTGAAAAAGATGGCCGCGGTATGCTTGTGGCAATGAACTCCGGGGAAACGGCATCCAATGTCGAGATTCCGTTCTTTGGAAAACTCCGGGACTACCGCACCGGCGAAACCATTGAAGCTGCGGGAACATTGAGCCTGGTCATGGGTCCGGTAAGCACGAGGTTTTTCATAATTGAATGAGCAATGCATTTCAATGTAAAAATAACGGCATTCGATTTGCGAATGCCGCTATTTATGTGTTGTTCATTATATCCGGTTATTTGCCCCATGCCGCAACCGATTTCTGATATTGGCCGGTCTCCGGCTGCATTGCGTTGCGGACACCGGTCCATGTCATCGATTTTAGCAGTTCCTACAATTTTATCCCTAGCCTGTCGCCATAATTTTCGATGACATAATCAAGGTCCTTGTCTCCGCGTCCAGAGCAATTCACCAATATCGAGCCTGTTTTCATCTCAGCTGCAAGCTTCATTGCATATGCCACCGCATGGGCGCTTTCAAGCGCAGGAATTATGCCCTCGAGTTTGGATAACTTGGAAAAGGCGTCGATTGTCTCATCATCAGAGGCTGTTTTGTAATTAACCCTGCCCAGATCCCTGAGGTATGCGTGTTCCGGTCCGACCGATGGATAGTCAAGCCCGCTTGCCACTGAATATACCGGAGCCGGCTCGCCGTTTTCATCCTGAAGCATGATTGAATTGAATCCATGCATGATGCCTTCGCTCCCATAGGTGAGGCTTGCGGCATGTTCCCCGATCTTTGTTCCGGTTCCAAGAGGCTCAACGCCATAAAGTTCCACGGGATCATTCAGGAAAGCGGACATTATTCCCGCCGCATTTGATCCTCCGCCTACGCATGCCACAACCGCATCCGGGAGCTCGCCGGTCATATCAATGAACTGCTGCCTTGCTTCTATTCCAACAACCGACTGGAAGTCCCTCACCATCATTGGGAACGGGTGCGGGCCGACTACGGAACCGATGCAGTAAATGGTGTCTTCAAACTCGCCCATATATGCCGCGAAGGCCGCGTCGACAGCTTCCTTCAGTGTCCTCAAGCCATGCGATACGGGAACAACCCTTGCCCCAAGCAGTTTCATGCGGGCTACATTCGGAGCTTGTTTGACAATATCAACCTCTCCCATGTATATATCGCATTCCAGGCCGAAATATGCGGCCGCGGTCGCCAGCGCCACCCCGTGCTGCCCTGCTCCCGTTTCTGCGATTATTTTCTTTTTGCCAAGATACTTCGCCAAAAGGCCTTCACCCATGCAATGGTTTAGCTTATGGGCCCCGGTATGGTTCAGGTCCTCCCTCTTCAGATAAATCTGGCAGTTCCCGATGGAATTCGAAAGGCGTTCGCAATGGCATACGGGGGTCGGGCGCCCCTGGAATTCCTTGCGTATCCTCCTGAGCTCATTTATGAACTTCGAGCTCTTGCAGATTGCCTGGTATGCGGTTGATATTTTCTCAAATTCCATTACCAGCTGTTCCGGGATGTAAGCCCCTCCGTATTTGCCGAAATATCCTTCCTTTGTGGGTGTAGTCTTGGTATAGACTGCAAAATCAATGTTTTTCTCCAGCATGCTTCTTCTCCTTATATATATTCAATTCCTGCCCCTGCAGGTCTATTTTGGGTAAAATAAAAACCCTTGCCCAAAATAAGGACAAGAGTTGTCTCCTGCGGTACCACCTTAGTTGGCGAAGCCGTGTATTGCGGCCTGCGCCCTCTCATTCCATACAATTATATGGATGCCATAATAACGGCCGGACACCCGTCGGGTACTACTCGCCTGCAATCAGCCTGCTTTCGACCCGCCCTCGCAAGTCCATTCAATCCGGTCCTTCTGCCGCACTCCCACCATCCGCGGCTCTCTTAAAGCGGTCTCCGAATCTACTATTCATGCTCATCGGTTTCAATATGACCGGCAATCATATTATCAGCCGGTTTATAATAGACTATATTCTTTTCTGCGCTGTGTCAATGGAATAAATGCATTTATTTTAAAATGC
>JAFGQE010000106.1 GCA_016935835.1 Clostridia bacterium
AAATAGGTAAAAGTGTAATAAAATGGGAAAGAAAGTTTTCGTTGATCTAAGTCATCCGTTCGGCGCTGACATACCGCTGTGGCCGTATTTCAGCAAGCCTGTCATCGATACTATGCACGGCCAGGCCAAGTCGGGTGTGCTCAGCCAGAAGGTTTCGGTAGTAATGCATGCGGGAACACATGCCGATTCTCCCCGCCATGTAATGGAACGCGACTTCGAAGGGAAGCGCGCGAGATACACGCATGAGCTTCCTGTAGACGCTTACTGCGGCGATGCCGTGTGTCTCGACTTGGACTGCGCGCCATGGCAGCTTGTAGATGATACCGACCTTGACGCGGCCTGCGTGAAAGCCGGCTTTGACCCGAATGATCTGAAAAACGATATGGTCCTTGTTTTACGGACGGGAATGCATTTGTTGTACGACGACAGCAAGGATTATTACCATTATTCCGCGGGAACCGGATTAAAAGCGGGACAATGGATCGAAAAATATCATCCCAAATGCGTGGCTATGGACTGCCAGGCGCTTGACCATCCGCTTCATACGGCAATGGGGAAAAACGGCCCTACGCAAATGAACCTTCCCGGAAGAACGGGGCGCCCGATTACTCAGGAATATATCGACAAGTACGGCATCGAGAAATACGCCTGGTTTGACCGTGAAGTTTTTATTGAGACCTTTGGGATGGATAAGTATATGGATGAGTACGGTAAGCTGGAGAATGCCGGTGAATGCGGTACATGGGAGCCGTGCCACAAGTATATGATGGGTAACGGTATAGTCGGTGTTGAGAATCTGGGCGGTGACCTTGAAAAGGTAGTCGGGAAGCGCTTCAGGTTCTGGTGCTTTCCGCTCCGCTGGTACATGGGCGACGGCACTATGGTCCGCTGCGTTGCAGAGATCGATGAAGATGATCTTACCGGTGCGGCTGACCGGGTATATAAATATGGCGTGATATAGCCGCAGGAAGCTGCGGAAACAGGATGAGAGTTTTATGACAGAAAAAGTAATATTAACTGTTGCTCCGACGGGCGCATGGCCGTCAAAACAAGACAACCCGGCGATACCTTTGCAGCCTGAGGAAATTGCTGAAGATGTTTACGCTTGCTGGAAAGCCGGGGCTTCCGTGGCGCATATTCATGTCCGCGATGACAATGGTCTGTCATCCATGAATTTTGAAAAGTTCGAAAGAACGGTGGAAATCATCCGTTCTACTGACTGCGGAATTGTCCTCAACCTTACGACATCCGGACAGCTTGGATTGAAGGACGAGGACAGGTGGAGGCATCTTGTCGCACTGAAGCCTGAGATGGCGTCATACGATTGCGGGACGATGAACTGGCTGAACACATCGGTTTTCGAAAACAGCCCGTCCTTTCTTGAAGGGCTCGGCAATGTCATGAATGAATACAATATCAAACCTGAGATCGAGGTCTTTGATACAAGCTTTATTTACAACGCGCTGTATTACCTGAAAAAAGGAGTATTGAAAGCGCCGCTGCATTTCCAGTTCGTGCTCGGAGCCGCAGGCGGCATAGATGCTACAGTTGAAAATCTCGTTTATCTTAAAAGCCTTATCCCGACGGGTTCCACATGGGGAGCTTTCGGTATCGGCAAAGGCCACATGCCTGTTCTTTATGCCACGATTGCCCTCGGCGGGCATGTAAGAGTGGGTATGGAAGATAATATATATTACTTAAAAGGCAGACTCGCGAAATCAAACGTTGAATTCGTGGAAAGAGTTAAAAGGCTTGTTAACGAAATGGGCAAAGAAACGGCAACGCCTGACGAAGCAAGGGAAATCCTGAAATTAAAAAATATACCGAAAAACAAGAATAATTAATGGAGGAACAAAAATGGAAGAATCAAAATTTCCAGAGGGCTGGATAGTTGTAGATCATTTTATACCGGGAGTAACCGTTGAGATGATTGACTGGTGGTGGGTCAATATGGAAAAAGGTTATGAACTCTGGTGTCCGGATGAACATAAGGGTTTTAAATGGGAAGTGAAACCGCCGTCAGGCGGGCATATTGGCGCGGTGCAGATCGCTACTGAAAGCATTGATTACGGACCTGTGATGGATCTGCGTATCGAATGGATGGACCCGAACCTTGGCACACCCGAACACAAAGATTTCTGGACCTATGAACATCTGCTTGCAGCAGGTTCGGCAGGCAATATCCCCGGGATGCCCGCATGGGTGATGCTTTCGCATCAGTATGAAGAAGCTCCCGGAGGCTGTAAAATGCGTTCCTGTATGCATATTCCGTCCGGAATGCCTCCGGGCGCAGATCCGGCAATGCCGAAACCCGGAGCAGCATTGCCTCCGCATCCGAGCGGGAAAAAGCCGTCAGGGGGAGGATGGAACGTGCATAACGTGGCGGAAGTCAGCACTTTCAAGGATTTTCTGCCTTCTTTGTGGAAGATATGGCAGGCTGTACCCGACCCGGCGATCAATAGAAAGGTGTCGCTGAAGATCAAAAAAGACGGCGGGAAAATAATCTATATCGATCAGAAAGGGAAATAATTATGAATGCGAACAAATCAACGGTTTGGGTGAAAGAGATCAGGATTGATCTTGAAAAATGCAGGGGATGCAAGGCCTGTATGAACGCGTGTTTTGTTGACGTAATACGCTGGGATGACGACAAAAAGAAACCGGTCGTTGCTTATCCTGAAGACTGTGTCTGGTGCCTTGCCTGCGAATGCGCGTGCCCTGAGGATGTCATCGAAGTAGTTCCGGTCATACCGGCACCTTTGAGATCATCGTTTTAATATCTTAAAATATTCATTAATTCAAACAGGAGGACTACATTGGCTAATATAGAACAATCGGGTGAAATAATATCAACTGATATATTGATAGTCGGCGGAGGTATAGGCGGACTTGTCACTGCCGTCAAGGCAAAAGAGGAAAATCCTGATATGGATGTGCTTATTGTTGAGAAACAGACAACAGGCT
>JAFGQE010000008.1 GCA_016935835.1 Clostridia bacterium
TATCGTGGTATAATGTAAGGGATTTATTGACGGGAGGCGCGGATGGACAAGGTTGTTGTAGATGTCAAACTGAATGAGAAGGATGTTTTTGAATTTCAGAAGGCGCATTATGCCAGGTCCGTGAAGCCAGGGATGCGGTATACGATCATTGCGATAATATCCGTTTTATTCGTAACGAATATCGCGCTTGATATCCTTAGCGGAAATTTCATCAGCATTACTTCGCTTTTGCTCGGACTGACACTTTTTATCATGGCCGGCACACCGCTGATGTTCTGGATGACCGCGCGAAAAGGTCTGAGGACCAACAGGATGCTGATGACCGAGCATACCTATACTATTACATCTGATGGAATCTCGTCGGTTTCAAAAAACCACACCATGAACGCCAAATGGAACACAATGCATGAATTCCGCGAAACCAGGGATCATTTCCTATTCTACGTCGGAAACAACCAGGCTTTTCTTATCCCTAAAAGAGTATTTGACAATGATGAGGCAAGGCTCGGATTCGTAAGGCAATGCGCCGCCGTGATTCCAAAACCGAAGAAGCCGTTCCCTCTATTGAAAATAACGATGGCCGTTACATTCGGTTTTATTGTCCTGATGTTCATATTGCTTCTCCTGTTCAAATAAATCATCGGATTAAAGCAATGGGATGGGTTGCAATGAAAACAAAGCTATCAAAAAAAAAGGCCATTTTATCTGTTGTTTTGGTCGGCATCATTCTGTTGATGACAGGATGCGGCTATAATGCCGGGCAAATCGCGGGTGCATATCTTTACGCCGGACCTGTTTACCGGGGCGGCGTATCGTCATATTACCTCGAACCGAAGCCTTCCGAATCATATGATTATCTCATGGAACAGAATCTCGGCACAATGTATTTCATCAGTGAAAGGACACTTATGATAAAGCAGGGGGAGAATGAGAGGCTGATCAAGGACATCAAGTATGTTAGTGAAAGACTTACGGGCAGCTTTCTAGAGAAAAACTATGCAATGGCCGATACCAGGCTCAAGGAATTTTTCGATGGTTTCGACAAATGTATAAGATATACAATATATGGAGCCTCGGGCGACAAGCTTGACACCGAAATCTTCCTTCTTGACGGAGAGCTCTATATAGCGGAGCTAAGGCCAGCGGACTTGTTTTATTCCATTGACAGGATTGTCGATTACTGCAAAGTGGAGTAAGGATATTTCATAATTTTTCATTGAATTCGGCCGGGTTTGCAATTCAGGGCATATATTTGAGTTGCAAAACCGAAATCGAGTTTTACTTATATCCGGAGGAGGCGAACCATGAATAATTTAAAGGATTATGTCGAAAAATTCTTCTCAAGGCTGGCCATTGACTCGGATTCGCAGGGCACGCATTTTTACAGGCAATACATATCATCGTCCATATCCGAATTCCTGGATAACGAAACCAAGAAAAACGCCTATGATGTCTACAGGCTCTTTCTGGATATATATCGCGTCAATCTGTCGGGGAACCGGTCATTCATCGATTTGCTTGATATAATGAGAAATTATGAAGAGAAGGCCTCGACGCTTATTGACAGGCAGCGTGATCATTATATACACTCGGTCAATGTTTTCCTTCTGGGCCTTGCGATATACTCGCAGAACAGTGCCTTCAGGACGGTATTCGATAACAATATTGAAAAAGCGGACAGTCAAGTTAAGTTTTACGGCACAATGGCTGAGGAGTTTTTCTTCAGATGGGGTTTTGCCGCGCTGTTCCATGATATAGGTTACCCTGTCGAAATAATCAGCAACCAGATAAAGAAGTTCATAGCCTTTGTGGAGGGGGCCGGATTCAAGTCAAGACCGTCCGCAAGACCCTACATATCATATTTTGATTTTTCAAGGATAAATTCAATAGAGAATTTCAATGAATCAGGATTCGCCTGCCCCCGGTATATAAATGAAGCCGGAAAAAACCAAAGCATGCAGCTATCAAAACCCACTGATTTGCTGGCCGCCAATCTTAGCTCCGCTTTTGGTATCGACTATGCCCGGATCAAGAAATCACTGGATGATTTTTTACTGACAATGCAGAGGAACGACTTCGTCGACCATGGGTTCTACAGCGCTTTGATTGTCCTGAAATGGTATGGCGAGATGTTCCAAAAGACCGGTGAGGTGAGCTGCCTGTTTTTAAACCATATACTTGATTCGGCAGCTGCAATCTTCATCCACAATGCATATGTAAATATGCTGATGAAGGAGCCATACGATCTTCCGCCCATGGAACCGGGCATGCATCCGCTGGGGTTTTTACTGGTCCTATGCGATGAAGCGCAGGAATGGAACAGGGAGGCATACGGCGAAGAAACCAAAAAGGCGACGCAGGTGGACAGTTCTTCAATCATCGTCAATGAAACGGATTTCATGCTTCACTATATAACAAGGTCCGGCCTGGTGCACGAGGGATTCATCCGCAGGAAGGCCGATTTTATGAATTCATTGCTGAACATCGGTTCAATTTTCAAAAACGGCATCAGGATTTCCGCCACAACCCTGTCGGAACAGGTTTTTGGAAGCATGATCGACGGGGATGAAGAAGTGAAGCCCAGGCTGTTGATTGAATTCATTGAATCCTTGGCAAGGAAAATACACAGCAGATACAATGAAAAGCAAATGGAGCGCCACCCCGGGAAAACACCGGAATTTCCCACATGGAAAAGTCTTCCCGAAACATTGAAATATTCCAACATCAGACAAGCACGGGCAATGGTTGACAAGCTGAGAAAAATCAAATGCCATGTCGGCGGGGATTTGGAAGCCGGGCCTGTGGCTGAGTTCAATGCTGATGAAATTGAATATTTGGCCAGACTGGAGCACGACTCCTGGGTTGAGGAGAGGGTGGCGGGTGGATGGAAGCACTCGGAGACTAAAGACATAGGAAAGAAGCTCTCCCCATATATAAAGCCCTATGATGAGCTTGAGGAGATTGAAAAGGACCTGGATCGCGATTCCATCAGGAATATAATCCCATTGCTGAAGGATGTCGGCCTCAATGTCTACAGGGACAGGTAAAACTTGGCCTACCCTGAAATTTTTCGGAACTCCTCGTATATAAATATAGTTGATGCATTTTGTCAATTAATCTTGGTTGCTGATGAAAATCGCCGGGTAAGCGGATAAGGTGAAAATGAATGAGGGAAATTGACAGGGCTGCGGTCGAGGCAGCCGGGGATTTTGAGAAAATAAGTGAAATGATCAAGGAATATGAGTTTTTCATTCTGCGAAAGACTGCCGCTGCATGCGGGCGTTTCATTACTAAAAGCGATGACGAATGGGCGGTGTCATTGAATGCCTTTTCAAAAGCCGTTGAAAAATACGATTACGATAAAGGCAGTTTTCTCTCATTCGCGGAACTTATGATCAGGAGGAGCCTGATCGACCATTTTAGGGCCGAATCAAGGCGCGGCATTGAGATTTCCACGGATCCCGCCGAACTGAGGAAAAATGCATCGGGTGAAGCAGAGTGGGTCAGACTCGAGATATCTGAAATAACAGGGGTTCTGAAAGCATATGGAATCAGTTTCATGGATCTTGCGGACTGCTCTCCCAAGGCGGGCAAGACAAAGAAATCGTGTGCTGAGGCTGTCCGATACCTTCTGATGAACCCGGGCATGATTGATGAGATGGGGGCCACGGGACTGCTTCCATTGAAGATAATCGAGGAAAACACAGGGGTGCCCCGAAAAATAATGGAGCGCCACCGTAAATATATAATAGCAGCGGCAGAGATATTGAACGGGGATTATCCGAACATTGCGGAATACCTGTCATATATCAGAAAGGAGGCCGACGAATGAAAGCAGTGGTAATGGAAAAAAAGAGCGGACATGCGGCTTTGCTTACCGATGGCGGCGACGTCGTCAGGACCAGGGACCGCGGCTATGAAATAGGAGAGGTGGTAGACATGAGGGAAAACAGAGAAGGAAGCAGGGGCAGGCTTATTGCAATACTTTCAGCGGCGGCGATTTTCGTTATGCTTTTCGCAGGCGGGATATTCGCATATAACACACCATATTATTATGTGAGCATGGATGTAAATCCCGGAATGGTCATGGAAGTCAACATGTTCGAGCGCGTCATCGGGGTCGAGGCAATGAATGAGGAAGCTCAGGCGGTGCTGGCCGAGCTGAGGCTCAGGAATATGAATATTGAGGATGCGGTCGCAGAGGCGCTGGGCGGCATCACAAGCGCCGGATATCTGGCCAACGAGAACAATAATGTGGTAATAGCGGCCTTGTCAAAAAATTCCGACAATGCCGAGAGGCTTGCGGGAAAGCTCAAGGGCGCCGCGGAAGACGAGATTCTTGACAATGGCGTAAGGGCAGAGGTGTCGGCGGGTGCGCTTGGATATGATATGGTGCAGCAGGCAAAGGAACTGGGAATTACACCCGGCAAGCTCAATATAATAACAAATCTGCTTGGCGAAGAGGTGACCGAGGAA
>JAFGQE010000009.1 GCA_016935835.1 Clostridia bacterium
AGGGTAATAAAACCATGGTGCGCGGCGGACGGAAATCCGATTGCAGTCCAGGGGCAGGATTGGTATTACCACAAGCACCACAACAAGCTCCTTATGCATGCGGCTATGAATTTATTCTTCGATGATAAAGATGCGGCGCGATTCGAGCGCAATTGCATTGATATAATGGTAAATAGGCAAAAAAGCACAGGGCGCGGCTGTCTCCTTGAAAAAAATGGCGAGAGGCTGGATGTAACCCCTGGTCTTCAGAGCGCTTTTGAAAATGAATATGGCTCAATCAGAACGGTCATACTCTCTTATCTGCTTCATTTGCTGAGAGGACCCGGAGTCAATCCGGAAAACCAGGAAGCCCTGATGGAAAAGCTGGAGGGCAATCATATATATCCCTATGGAAAGGTTTATATCTACAGGACAAAAAATGCGTTTTCTTCATTTGCGGCAAGGTGCAGCATAATGGGACTTACATTGCCGGGCAAAGGAATATGGGACATAACGCCTGATTTTCAAAGTTATACCGGCATAATCAGGGAAAGCATTCCCGGGAACCCATATTTCAATAACAAGAAAATCAACTGGAACGATATCGGAATTGAACCGGTAAGGGAAAGGACATCTCTTTATGACAAGGGATTTTCAATTATGACCGAGGTTCCGCGCGCCGGGGGTAAAATAATACAGTCTTCTTCATTTACGGCGCTGCCTGACGGCAAGTCGGTATATATTGAGAAAATAAAAGCAATCCACAATGTTCTTCTTGCGTCATATGAAACTGGCAGGATAGGCATCGGTAATGAAAATTTTGAATTCATTCCCAAAATGGCAAAAGGATTCAAGGATGTTTATTTCAACGGGATACCCGAGAGATTCCATGGCGGCTATGAAGGTGAGGATGTAGTCAGGTCTTTCAGTGGAATTGACCGTGTAAATATTGATGACACAATGGGGTACTTGTTATTCGGAAGCTCCGGCGTCGAATACAGGAACATACATAAATATCCCAAATGGAAGGGACTTGAGGATATTCTGATATTAAATAAAAGGGATTCACATTCATTTAAGGAAAATGAAGAATCCGCTATATTTGCAACAGTATCAATTCCAAATGCAACAAGCGTTGAAACGGACGAGTGTATGACAAAAACAGCCGTAACATCGGAAGGTAATGCGCACATGGTTATCCGTACAACAGGATACAGGGTTACGGTGAATTTTTCGGGCTCCGACGAAGTGATATCGGAGAATCCCGGTTTCAACGGCAGGACACTGCAGATATACCGTGGGATTACATCCGTTAATGGACAGACCGCAATCTGTTCTTATAGGACCCCCGGGTTTGGATCTTTCATGGAGACAAGTGTTGCCTTCATCGACTTTAACCATCAGAAGGAGTGGAACCTTGAAATCATCTGTATGGCGGACGGGGTTTTCTGGATTGAAAATAAGTCCGCGGAAAAGGCAGGGTATGCACTGCATATAGAAAATAGAACAGTGGAGATAACCCAACCCGGGGGAGGTCTTAAGAAATTTGGGTTTGAATAATATTGCCCAAAAAGTTTTTCTTGCATCATTGTCATTGAAATTGTATAATGTCAGCAAGTTCAGCCGAGGCGGGGCCATGATCCCGATAAGACCGGATTTAGTATAGTTTAGAAGAGGAGAGATCAAGATGAGTAAAAAAGTACCCTACAAAGTTTATTTGGAAGAAAACGAGCTGCCAAGGCAATGGTACAATATCCAGGCCGATTTGCCGAGCCCGGTGGATCCTTACCTGAATCCGCGGACGCAGGAGCTTGTCGGACCGGCGGACCTTACGCCTATTTTCCCTATGGGACTGATAATGCAGGAGGTTTCGCAGGAAAGGTACATCGACATACCCGAGGAAGTGTTGGAAAAGTACAGATCCTTCAGGGCTACGCCGTTATGCAGGGCGTATGCGCTTGAGAAAAAGCTGGGGACGCCGGCAAAGATATACTACAAGTACGAAGGAGCCACGCCCTCGGGCAGCCATAAGCTCAACACAGCCATCCCCCAGGTTTATTACAATAAGATTGAAGGCATAAAAAGGCTCGCTACGGAGACAGGCGCAGGCCAGTGGGGTTCCGCCCTCGCCATAGCAACCCAGATGTTCGGGCTGGAGTGCAAGGTATACATGGTAAGGGTCAGCTATGACCAAAAGCCATACAGAAAGCACCTGATGGAGACATTCGGGGCGACTATCGTCGCAAGTCCAAGCATGGATACCAATACCGGCCGGGCGATACTGGCAGAGCACCCCGATTCGCTGGGGAGCCTTGGAATCGCCATCAGTGAAGCGGTCGAGGATGCAGCCACGCATGATGATACGAACTATGCATTGGGAAGCGTGCTGAACCACGTTATATTGCACCAGACGATAATAGGCCAGGAGGCAATCAAGCAGTTTGAGAAGATAGACGAGTATCCGGACGTAGTGATAGGATGCTGCGGAGGCGGTTCGAATTACTCGGGCATCGCATTCCCGTTTGTAAAAGAGAGGCTTGACGGCAAGAAAAAAACAAGGTTCGTAGCGGTTGAACCAACCGCATGCCCCACGCTTACCAAAGGTAAATATACATACGACTTCGGGGATTCGGCAAAGTTTACGCCGCTGACGATGATGTACACCCTTGGCCACGATTTCATGCCTCCGGGGATACATGCGGGAGGGCTCAGGTATCACGGTGATTCCGCCCTTTTGAGCAAGCTGGTTAACCTGGGCATAATCGAAGCCAGGGCGGTTCATCAGACGGAGACCTTTGAAGCGGCCGTAACGTTCGCAAGGGCGGAGGGAATCCTCCCTGCCCCCGAATCGGCCCATGCCATAAGGGCGGCAATCGACGAAGCCCTCGAGTGCAAGGAGACGGGTGAAGAGAGAACGATATTGTTCTGTCTCAGCGGCCATGGGCACTTCGACCTGTCGGCCTATGAAGCGTATAATTCCGGCAAGCTCACGGATGTGGATTATACCGATGAAATGCTCGCGGAAGGGTTCGCCTGCATACCCGAAATCAAAAAATAGACTTTTCCCCCTTGATAAAGAAAAGGACTGCAATAACAGCGGTCCTTTTCCTTTTGTCCGGATTATGAGGGGCGGCTTGTTAACAAAAACCCTTCTTCCTGCGGGAAATGCCCGGGAGCGGGACCGCAATATGTTAAAACCGCCTGTCAAGGGTATAAGTTATAGGAAGGCGAACGGCGGGTTTCAAAGGACGGATGGATGAAATCAGGTTGGTTCTATGAATCGGAGCACAAAGATATCATATAATAAAAAAAGATAGATGCAAGGAGAATATTGCAATGCTTAAACTGGTTGACATATCGAAGGATTACAAGACGGGGGACACCGTTACACATGCGCTGACCGATGTTAATCTTGAATTTCGGACAAATGAATTCGTTTCCATACTGGGACCGTCGGGATGCGGCAAGACGACGCTGCTCAATATAATAGGAGGCCTTGACAAATACCAAAAAGGCGACCTGCTGCTTGACGACAAGTCCACAAAGGGTTTCAGGGACAACGAATGGGATTCCTACAGGAATGCCACGATCGGGTTTGTTTTTCAAAACTACAACCTGATAACCCATCTGTCGGTTTTGGACAATGTTGAGATAGCGTTGACCCTTTCAGGCGTAAGCGCTGCCGATAGAAGAATGCGGGCAAGGGAAGCCCTGATTGAGGTCGGACTTGAAGACCAGATTAAGAAAAGACCAAATCAGCTTTCGGGGGGACAGATGCAAAGGGTTGCCATCGCCAGGGCGCTCGTCAACCGGCCCAAGATTCTTCTGGCTGATGAACCGACAGGGGCAATCGATTCGCACACAAGCATTGTGATACTGGATTTATTGAAGAAAATAAGCAAGGACCGGCTGGTGATAATGGTTACCCACAACACGGAACTTGCTCAGCAATACAGCGACAGGATAATCAGGCTCCTCGACGGCAGGATTGAGGAGGACAGCAGGACGTATGAAAAGCCCGATGAGGTTGTTTTCAAGGAGAAGCTCAGGAATAAAAGGGTTTCAATGTCCTTTGCAACTGCGCTGAAATCAAGTTTCAAGAACCTGGTCAGCAAGAAGACAAGAACCATAATAACGGCTGTCGCCGGAAGCATCGGGATCATTGGCATCGCGCTTGTGCTGGCCATTAGCAACGGGATGACGCTGTATGTTGATTCGATGCAGAGCGATACCCTGGCCGGATTTCCACTTACCGTCAATCCGACTGTAAGCACGACCAATGAAGTGCTGACTGCCCCGAGGGACAGAATGGAGGAAGCCCGTGGACAGGAAGGGTCTTCCGCGGATTTTCCGACCGCCGAATTGATATATCCGTACGACTCGCGGGCTGACGCCCGGATGCATGAGAATGTTATAACACAGGGGTATCTTGACTATATTGAAGGCATGGACAGCGACCTGTACAACTCAATTTCATATTCAAGGAAAGTTGCGGTCAACCTGATAGCCGTTACGGACAGCGGAGGATATGTGAAGGTTGGAACCGGTTCGTCATCGAGCCCGTTCTCAATGTTCAGTTCAAACGGATACTTCAATGAAATTCCAAACAGCCGGATATTCATTGAATCGCAGTACGACCTGCTTGGAGATGCAAGCAGGTATCCTGAAAACTATGACGAGGCAGTTCTGATCGTGGACAGGCAGAACAGGCTTGACGTCAGTTTTCTGAATGAGTTCGGCATTGCGCTGACCGATGAATTCTCTTTCGATGATTTCATGGGAATGGAGCTAGTGGTTGCGGACAACAATGACTATTATAGGCAAATAGGGCAGGCTTTTGTCGCCGGTACGGATTACGAGGCGATGACCTCCGGTGAAAACGCCATAAAAATAAAGGTTGTGGGAATAATGAGGGTGAAGGAATCCGCTTCCAGCGAAATTCTGAACACCGGCATAGGGTACACAACCATGCTTACGGACAAAGTTCTTGAGAACGCCTCGGAATCCGACATAGTAAGCGCCCAAAAGGAAAACCCGGGAATCAATGTCCTGACAGGGCAGCCATTCAATGAGCTTGCGACATACAAGGGAATAATGCAAATAATCGGAGGCGACTCCACTCCTACGGGGATCCAGATATATCCGGTTTCCTTCGAAACAAAGGATGAAATAAAGGAGTATCTTGATTTATACAACGCGGATGCCGATGAATCTGAAAAAATCATTTATACGGATCTGGCGGAAACGATTTCGGGCGCCATATCTTCACTGATAAGTACGATTACTGTCATACTTTCAGCCTTTGCCGCGATTTCACTTTTGGTATCTTCAATAATGATCGGAATCATAACATATGTCTCGGTTGTGGAGAGAACGAAGGAGATTGGGATATTGAGAAGCATAGGCGCGCGCAAAAAAGATATCAGCAGGGTGTTTATAGCGGAAACGATTATCATCGGGTTCACCGCGGGAGTAATGGGAATAATCGCTACGGGAGTGCTGATTCTGCCGATAAACAAAATCATAGAGAGGCTTATAGACGTAGGCGGCTTCTCAAGCCTTCCCTTGCTAAAAGCAGCCGGCCTTATAGCGATCAGCATGGGACTTACATTCGTGGCAGGGCTGATACCAAGCAGAATCGCGGCGAACAAGGATCCGGTGGTTGCCCTTAGAACAGAATGATTTTGGCGGTTATATAAAAAGCAGGGCCTCTTTTCGAAAAAGTCCCGATTAAACCAAAAGCAGGCCTGCAAAGGCAGAAACAAACAAATGTCCTGCAGAGGTTTAAAGCCGGGGCGCAAAGCTAGACGGCCTTTTTGATTTCAAGGCCTTCCTCATACGGAACAAGAAGGTCGTTGTCATATTTTTCGAGCCACAGCCGTCCTGTTTCCTTGTTGAAGATAACAGGCATGCGGTCGTGGATGTGAATCATGTCGCTGCAGGCTGGCGCGGTTATTATGACGGTTCTTCCGGACCGGTCGTATAATCCGGCCATATAAAAGGTCTGAAGATCAGCAGGTTTTATAAAATACTTCTGCCGGTCGTTCCATTCGAAGAAACCATTCGCGGGCAGAAGGCATCGTCCGGAATCAAGCAGGCCGCTGAACATTCTCTTTTCTCCGAGGCTTTCACTCCTTGCGTTTATAACGGCCCTTTTTGTTCCGGGAAGCTCAAACCCCCATTTGAACATGCCATAACCGATTTCACTTCCGGATGAATAAACGGCGGGAACATCATCGGTGGGAAAGATTTCCTCCCGGCCGATAATGCCCGTGCCGACTTTATACTGCCTTGAGATTTCCTTCAGGATGGCCTTCATTTCCTGATATTCCTCGCTTGTGAATATTATGTATCTTCCGCACATGTCACGCTCCGTTCAATATATTGGGTTTGATCTTTGGATAATCCTTGTGAGTCGTAACGGCAACAGGCTTTGCTCCCGAATGAATCACCCTGGCCCTCTGAAGGCAGTCGTCGCCGAACTTGCTTCTTACGGCGTCGATGCATTTGTCAAGTTTTCGCTGGCGCAGCTCCTCATTTCCGTTCATATCCATCTGGATCGCGCCATCGGCGGTCAATCCAGAAAGCCTGACCGATACGGCCCTTGTCGGAACACCTTTCCACATCTCATTATACAGCAGCCTTGAAACATTATATATTTCCTTCGTGCTCTGCGTGGGAGAGGAGAGTTTTTGCTGATGCGAACCATGGGTGAAATCCTTTGTCCGGACGCCCACGGAGATTACGTAAGCGCGCATGCCCGCCGCCCGGAGTCTCTGCGAGGCCATTTCGCAAAGGGAAAGCAGGAACGGATATGCTTCCATGGGACTTTCCGCATCGGCGGGCATGGTCATTCCATTGCCAATGCCCTTCGGACGGTCTTCATATGGCCTGACGGGGGAATGGTCTATGCCGTTTGCGTTTGACCAGATCAAAAGCCCGAACAAATTGAAGTGCTTGCGCAAAAGGGCGGGGTCCTCCCGGGCGACATCGCCGATTGTGCGGTAGCCGAGGGAATACAGCTTTACGCAGGTGCGGAAGCCTATCATGAAAAGATTGTTTACCGGAAGCGGGAAATACTTTTCCAAAAGCTCGCCGTAATACAGTTCATGGGTCTTGTCGGGCTTTGAAAACCCCGAGGCCGTCTTGGCAAGCAGTTTGGAAGTGGAGACCCCGATATTCACGGTGAAACCAAGCTTTGAGGATATCTCTTCCCTCAGGCGGTCCGCAAAAGCCGCGGGAGTGTCCTTGAAGCATCCGGTGACATCGGCGAAGCACTCGTCGATGCTGTATCTTTCCACAAGCGGAGTATGTGTGGACAAAAGATGCACCAGCGCATCCGAACACTTCACGTAAAGATCGTAGTCAGGGGGGGTTATGTTGAGCGAAGGGCACATCCGGCAGGCCTCCATAAGGGACATCCCGGTATTTATTCCAAACTTCTTCGCCGGGTATGAGCTCGCCAGCACAATGCCCCGGCGCTTCTCCCTGTCCCCGCCGATTACCGACGGAACCGACCTTAGGTCGATTTCCCCGCCCTTGGACACCCTGTAGGAAGCCTCCCATGACAAAAAGGCATTATTGCAATCAATGTGAAAAATGATTCTATCCATATGCACCTCGAACATATGTTCTATTATATCATCTGCTTCAGGCGGATTCAAGGCACCCGGCATTATCAAACAGTTGCCTTGGGCAACTGTTTGATAACAAGGGTTGATTTTTAAGCAAGGCCCGGGAGTCCGAAGTATAGTATAATTCTTTTATGGACGGGGGTTGCAATGGAAAATATGTCGTCAAGGGAAAGGATGCTTGCGGTCATCGGCGGTGAAAAGCCGGATTATGTTCCGTGCAGCATATATTTCAATAACGCACTGAGAATCGAAGGGTATGAACTGGGTACACCCGAGGGCAGGGTCAGATGCCAGATGGACCTCGGAACCGAGCCGGTTGTCGATGTTCCTCTTCCGGCGCAAGGTATGCGTGCCGGTGTTTCGTCGAGGACATGGGTAAGCATGATCGAGGGAGAAAGGCACCCGGTATTGTTCAAGGAGTACTCCACGCCCGAAGGGAAACTCCGGCAGGGTGTTTATCTTACAAAGGACTGGCCGTTCGGCAACGATATACCTTTTCCGGGAAACGATCATTGCGCCAGCAATAATTACGAGCCATTGCTCAAGACTTCCGATGATATCCATGCATTTGAATATCTTTGGGAAGAACCCGGGGAGGATTGCATTGAAAGCGGTAAGAAAGCCGTGTCCGGGCTGCTTTGGCTTTCAAATAAATACTCGGTGCTGACAAGGGCGACCGTAGGGCAGGGTCTGGCCGTCGCGATGTTTTGCATGGGCGCGGAAAACATGGTGCTGTTTTCAATGGATTATCCGGAGGCATTCGCAAAAATCGCGGAACTTGAGCACAGGATGACGATGAAGAAAATTGAGATTGCCGATTATTACGGCATAGACCTGCTTAAGAAATTCGGGGGATATGAACAGACGAACTTCTTCTCGCCATCCGTTTTTATTGACATTGCGGCGCCTTTGGCCAAAAAGGAAATAATTGAAGCAAAAAGGCGTAAAAAGGCGATGTACTACCGCGTGGTCACCGGTATGAAGCCTTTGCTTGGGGAGATTGCGGACATCGGATTCGATTGCGTGGAAGGCTTTGAACCGGAACTAAGCGTCTGCACGAACAACGATATCAAGGCGGCCTTTTCAAAAAAATCAACGGTATGGACAGGGGTCAGCAGTCCCGTCCACCTGGGCGCCGACAGTGAGGAACCTGTAAGAAAAGCGGTCCGGGACGCAATGGAGACATTTGGAGACGAAGGATTCATACTGGGGGTTACGAACAGCATACGCCCGCACTGGCCGTGGGCGAATACGCTGGCGATGGTGGACGAATGGAAAAAGCTGACAGGACGAAAGCCGTATTGTTGACAGCTATAATGCTATAATATATATTAATTTTGATTTTACGGAGGCAAAAATGAATCTTGTTGGAATAGATATCGGCGGCACGAAATGCGCAGTTGTACTTGGGTTGGCAGACAAAGACAACCCGGTTTCGGCGGAGCCCATGATTCTTGATAAAATAAAATTCACAACCGAAGGCGGCCCCGGTGCAATCATTGACAGATTATGCAGGGAGACTAAAGAAATAATATCAAGGCACGGGCTTTCGAAGGACGATATCGCATGCATAGGGATAAACTGCGGGGGGCCCATAGACAGCAGGAACGGAATAATACTTTCACCGCCGAATCTCATCGGGTGGGATGATATACACATAGTTGATATTTTTGAGAAAAGGCTGGGAATAAGAAGCAAGCTTCAGAATGATGCGAATGCCGGCGCGCTTGCCGAATGGCTTTTCGGAGCCGGCCGCGGCTGCTCCAATGTGATGTTCATAACATTCGGCACCGGGTTCGGTGCAGGACTCATACTCGACGGGCGCCTTTACAGCGGGACAAACGACATGGCGGGCGAAGTGGGGCATGTCAGGCTTGCGGACCACGGGCCCGTAGGATTCGGCAAGGAGGGATCATGCGAAGGGTTCTGCAGCGGCGGAGGAATCGTCCAGCTCGCCCGGACCAAGGTCCTTGAGAGATTTCAGATGGGGGAAAAAGTTTCCTTTTGCAATGGAATCGAAGATATCGGGGGACTTACGGCAAAGATTGTCGGGGACGCCGCCGAAGCCGGCGATGAACTGGCGATGGAAATATATGCAATCAGCGGAAGATACCTGGGCAAGGCTCTTTCCATATTCATTGATATCCTCAACCCCGAGGTCATAGCGATAGGAAGCATTTTTGCAAGAAGCACGGGGTTGCTTTGGCCTCATGCCGAAAAAGTGATAAAAGAGGAAGCCCTGACACATGCGCAAAAAGTATGCAGGGTCGTTCCGGCCGGACTCGGGGAACGGATAGGGGATCTTGAGGCCCTTTCCATAGCGGCTTATGAGATGGCGAAAGGCGGTAAACAATGAACAGCGAAGCAAAAGGAATTCTAGAAAAAACACTGGGGGACAATCCGGCGCTTGCCGCATGTACCGACGATATAAGGAAGGCATTCGAAATACTTGCCGGATGCTATGAAAACGGAGGGATGGCGCTTATCTGCGGAAACGGGGGAAGCGCAGCCGACAGCGAACACATCGTAGGCGAGCTGATGAAGGGATTCATGAAAAAGCGGCCGCTTCCCGCCGAGCATAAACGCGTGCTTGGGGATGAAAACCTATATGGTAAAATGCAGGGCGCGCTGCCGGCGATATCGCTTGTAAGCCAGACGTCGATTGCCACGGCTTATTCGAACGATGTGGCGCCGGACATGGCTTTTGCACAGCAGGTGTATGGATACAGGGGTAAGAACAATGTGCTTATCGGTATAACGACATCCGGGAACTCCAGGAACATTGTGAATGCGGTCAGGGTCGCGGATGCGTTCGGAATGAAAAGCATCGGGCTTACGGGAAGGGACGGGGGGATGCTTAACGGCTTGTGTTCCGTCGTGATAAAGGCTCCGGCCGAGGAGACATACAGGGTTCAGGAGTTTCATCTGCCGGTCTACCATGCGCTTTGCGCAATGCTGGAAGCGGAATTTTTTAAAATATAATATTTGAAAGGAAGATATCATGAGCAGACAGGAATTGGTAACCAGAATCAAAAGAAAAGGCCTTGTCGCAGTGGTCAGGGCGGAATCGGCTGAAAAGGCGTTTCATATTATCGATGCGTGCATAGAAGGCGGGGTGGCCGCGATTGAAATAACATTCACTGTCCCGGGCGCACATAAGATAATAGAGGAACTTGCGTCGCGGTATGATAAAAGGGAGATAATCCTCGGGGCGGGCACGGTGCTGGATCCGGAGACGGCGAGGATTGCGATATTGTCCGGGGCGCAATATATCGTAAGTCCGCATTTCAATCCGGATACGGTAAGGCTGTGCAACAGATACCAGGTGCCCAGCATGCCGGGTGCGATGACCATTAGGGAAATAATCGAGGCGATGGAGGCCGGGGCGGATATCATCAAGATATTTCCCGGGGAACTCTTCGGACCATCGATCATCAAAGCCGTCAGGGGTCCGCTTCCGCAGGCGCAGATGATGCCAACGGGGGGAGTGACGGTTGAGAACGCCGGGGAATGGATCAAGGCGGGGGCGGTTGCGGTCGGGGCCGGAAGCAGTTTGACAAAAGGGGCCGGAAACGGGGACTATGCATTGATAACAAGGACGGCAAGGGAGTTCATTGCACGAATCAATGAAGCAAGGGGTGAATGAAGTGGCGAAGGTAATTACATTAGGTGAAATAATGCTCAGGCTGAAGGCTCCGGGACGGGAAAAATTCATGCAGAGCCAGCTGTTCGAGGCGACATTCGGAGGCGGCGAGGCCAATGTCGCGGTATCGCTTGCAAATTTCGGCATGGACGCAGCCTTCGTTACCGTTCTGCCGGACAATGACATCGCAGATGCCTGCATAAGGGAACTGAGGGGATTCGGGGTCGACACCTCGCTCATCAATAGAGGTCCGGGGCGCCTTGGCATTTATTATCTCGAGGCCGGTTCGGTTCAGCGTCCTTCCAAGGTTATTTACGACAGGTCCGGTTCTTCAATTTCAATCGCGGACCCTGGGAGTTTTGACTGGGATACTGTTTTCAAGGATGCGGACTGGTTCCACATCACCGGGATTACACCGGCCATCAGTGCAACCGCGGGACGGCTTGCCATTGATTCAGTAACGGCCGCCTATGACCAGGGAATAAAAGTATCATGCGATTTTAATTTCAGGAACAAACTTTGGAAATACGGCAGGAAAGCCACCGAAGTCATGCCTGAAATCGTCAGGCATGTAAACGTGGGGATAGCGAATGAAGAAGACTGCCAGAAAGCACTGGGCATCGGTATTGACGCGGATGTTCACGGGGGGCGTCTCGACACCGGCAAGTATGAGGATCTTACGAATAGGGTTATGGCCGAATACCCGAACCTTGAGTACATGGCGGTGACTCTCCGTGAAAGCGAAAACGCAGACATCAACGGCTGGAGGGCATGCCTGAACGACGGTAAACGATTCTATCTTAGTACAAAGTATGAAATGACGCATATCATCGACAGGGTCGGGGGAGGGGATTCCTTCGCAGGGGGACTGATATACGGCCTGAGGACATATGCAGATCCGGAAGAGGCCCTGGAATTCGCTGTTGCGGCAAGCTGTCTCAAGCATACGATTTCGGGCGATTTCAACCGTGTTTCCGTAAAGGATGTGGAAACGCTCATGAAGGGCGACGGATCGGGCCGCGTCCAAAGGTAACTGCGGGGAACCTGAATGAGTTAAACAATCTCGGGCTGTAGGACACAGGCTGCCTGTTGTCATGAAAAATGGCAACGGGAGCTATGCAAATAAAAGGATGTAATCATGGAATTTGAAAAAACACCGATCGATATAAAAAAGACAATAATGCAGGGAATTTGTTATTCTGTTTACAAGGGCGAGAACAGAGTATACGGCGTACTGGCCGAAGGCGGGTGCGCCACATTCATTGTCATCAGCCTTGACAGGGAAAGGATAATCTTTTCGCAGGATGCACCCGGGGCAACCGGCTCATGGGGCGTAGCCGTCGCAAGCGACGGAAGGGTATATTTCGGGACATATGTAAATGCCGGGCTTTACCGGTTCGACCCCGAAACGGAGCAACTTGAGACTATTTTCAATAATCTTCCAAATGCCAAATTCATATTCAGCCTGGATGTCGATTCAAAAAACAATGTCTACGGCGGAACATGGCCGAACTGCGCAGTTTTTAAATACAGCGGCAATGAGGAAAAAATGGAATTCTATGATGAGAATGTCGTGCCGGGCGAGGATTATGTCAGAATGGTCCTGTATGATGAAAAGAAGGATATCCTTTATGCGAGCATCTCCGCACATTGCCATCTGATCGAATATAAGCCGGGCGTCGGACCCTTGAGGGACATTCTTCCCGAATCTTACAAGGGCGAGGCGTTTGCCAGGCTCATTGACATATATGACGGGAAGATCATCGTATATATGACCAGGGCAAAAAAAATATTGATATTAGACCTGGACAGCGGGGAACTGCTTCATGAAATTGACGGTCCCGACGACAGCGTCGAGCATCCGCCTGCCGGAATTGACCCCCGGAGGCTGCTCTCAGGAACAAGAAACAGCGGAATCATGCTTGATGTTAATGATCTTCGCGTTTATAACTTCAAAAGCGATGCCGGTGAAACAATCATGGGCCTATGGGCCTATCCTGACGGCGAGTCGATTCTGCTCACGGGATTCGAAGGAACCTTATATCTTTATAATGTTCAAAGCGGCATTAAAAAGAAGCTGGATATAGAGGTTCCCAGTAAAAGCATAGAAATAAGACAGCTTCATACTTCCGCGGACGGCAGGATTTACGCAAGCGGATATCTCAGGGGAGGAACATATATATTCGACCCCGGAACCGGCACGGGCACGCAGTACGACGGGATCGGGCAGTCGGAGGGAATCACATCATGCAAAAGCAGGATATACTTCGGCAAATACCCGGGCGCTTATGTATATGAGTTCGACTCGAAAAAGGAATGGGACTATCCAAATAATCCCAGGGAGATCTTTGAGATGAAGACAGGATACAACCAGGACAGGCCTTTTGCCCTGAAAGCGGCGGGAAACAAACTGTTCGTAGGCACTATTCCCGAATACGGAGACATACAGGGTGCGCTTGCGGCTTATGATATGAAAAGCGGAAAGCTGGAGGTGAGGAAGGACTTCTCGGATTCCAGGAGCATTGTATCCCTTGCGGCCGCTGACGGGATTCTCTACGGCGGAACCACGGTGTGCGGAGGACTGGGAAGCCGCCCCATGCATGAAAGCGGAACCGTATTTGCCATGGACATTGAAACGGGTGAATACTTGTACGAGGTCGTTCCCGTGGAAGGATGCAGGAATGCGGGAGGATTGTGCTTTGCTTATGATGGAAAGCTGCTTGGGTGCGCGGACGGTACTTTTTTTATTCTTGACCCTAAAACAGGCCGAAAGGAATTTGAAAGGAAGCTGGTCGAATTCAACCGGGACAAGGATTACAAGTGGGAAGTTTCATTCATAAAAAAGGGATTGAACAAGTTATACTACATTGTGGCTTCAAACACACTTTTTGCCTATGACCATTCAAAAAAAGAATTCAAGGGAATAACCGGCAGGAAGGTCAATCTGCTGGAATTCGATTCCCAGGGCAGGCTTTATTGCCAGTATGAGGATAATGTTAGGGAGGTTATCCGGAGCATAAGTCCTGCGGATTGATTTCCCCGGAGAACCGTGGATGAATGATATAAGCAAATCAAACGGACGGCGTTATCAGACCAATCTGATCAAAAGGATAGAGGATCTCTATAACTTTTTCTTCCTTATGTATATATCCAGGCTTTTTTTATTGAATCCGGTTTATGGGGGTGCTTTGTTCACCGCGGGCCTGGTCTGGTTGAATTATCATGTCATTTATGGCAGAAGGTTCGGATTGCTTGAAAAAGGAGGAAAGATACTTTCCATACTCATTGCTGTGGCTTCCGTCGCGTCCACAGGGTATCTTTTGTTGGTTTATCCCTTTAGATTCAGGTCCCGGGGAACAGTGTTCATCATGGCGGTTGCGCTGACAATACTCCTTAGGCCCGCGGTTGACAAATTCATAAGAAGCGCGCGCGGGCGCCTGGTTTCGTACACGGCCATGATACTTATATTGATTCCCTTTCTGGTTTTGTTTGCCGATGAATCGACGCATTTCATAATTCCCGCGGGGCTTCTTGCCGGATGCGTAATTGCGTATGCAAGGACCCTGATTGACGACGGAACATCGGATGAGCTTCCGGAGCCGGGCTCCGCCAGGGGTGTGAAAATCAATTCATACAGGCTGTATGCCAATACGGTGGTGGTGACCACCGCTTCCCTGCAGATTATGATAATGATGTATGTGAGTTACATGAGATATGTGACCAAGCCGGATTTTCTGGGGAACATACTGAACACTTATGTCATCACCCTTCTTGCACTGGTAATCGTTATGGCCATTGTAGCCTTTTTGCAAAAAAAGGTCAGGCTGCAGCAATATGAAAAAACACTCATTTTCGTTATTGCGGCCATATGCTGGATAACCGCAATCCTGGATATTTTCAATTCCGGCACGGATCCGGCGAAATTTTCGTCATACATAAGCATAGTTGTGATCATAATGGGAATATCCTTTGTAATAATGATACTCGCCGCCATGCAGGAGGACTTCAGGGGTATATTTTTCCTTGACCGGAGTCACTCGGAGGAAAGGACAATGGGCGGCCAGATGAGGCTGCTTGACAGGCAGGCGGGGCTTGTTGCATATTTTACAGTCCTGATGATGCTGACATCGCTTTGCCTTGACCCCGAGCACCAATCCGGGGAGATCAATGATCCGGGTTTATTCACAGGGCTTGTAAAATTCTATATGCTCGTGGTGCCGGCCATCTTCCTGTTCCTGGGGGTCCTTTATTCAATAAGGCAGCCTTTATCAAGGAAATACAGCGCCAAACTGCGGAAATTCGTGGAGGGTCTGGGCAGCAATAAAAAAAACCCGGAATTGGAAAAACAGCTTGTCGATGTGCTTGTCAGGAAGCACAGCAACAGTTTCGGCATCAAGGTCATAGCCTTCATACTGTATCCGTTGCTCAAGCACTCGGTCGAGGGGGCGGAGAATGTCGAGGGAAGGGATCCGGCGGTATTTGTTTGCAACCACAAGGAAATATACGGACCGGTGGTAACCAACCTATACATGCCGTTCATATGCCGGCCCTGGATAATAAACGGAATGGTTGAAAGGGACAGGATTTACGATCATCTTATAGATGGCTACAATATGAGGAAGTCAAGGCTTCCGGCGCCGCTGAAAAAAGCTTATTGCAGATTTCTCACACCGATCATGCACTGGGCGATGAATTCAGTGGAGCCAATCCCGGTTTTCAGGAACGAGGGCAAGGGCATAATAAAGACCATCAGCCTGACGGTCGAGGCGCTGGAACAGGAGGATAATATATTGCTGTTTCCCGAGGACAACTCCAGGACGGACGGCTACACGGAGAAACCGGGGGAGTTTTTCACAGGATTTGCGCATATAGGCAAAGCATACCATAAAAAGACAGGCAAGGCGGTCAGATTTTACCCGGTATACGCCGACAGTGAAAAGAGAACGCTTTACATTGGAAAGGGAATTGAATATAACAAAAGCAATGCCCCGGTCGACGAAAAAAACAGGATAGTTTCATACCTGAAGAACGCAATGGACCGGATGGCAACGGGGGTTCACGAAGCAAAACCCGAGGTTTAAGCTATTTTTAAGCTTGATATGATAAAATTTTACTTGAAAAAATGAAAAGAGTTATAGGATGCAAATAAAAATATTAGTGGTCGATGATGAAAAAGAACTGCGGGATGTAGTCGTAAAGTATCTTGAAAAAGAAGGTTATGCCGCCATTGGTGCGGGCGACGGGGTAAGCGCGGTCAAGATGTTCCATGACGAAAAGCCCGACTTGATAATCCTCGACCTTATGCTTCCCGACATTCCGGGCGAGAAAGTCTGCTCGGTCGTAAGGGAAAGCCACGACACGCCGATCATAATGCTGACCTCAAAGAGCAGCGAGGAAGACAGGATAATGGGCCTGGGCCTTGGGGCCGACGATTATGTGGTGAAGCCTTTCAGCCCTAAGGAGCTGGTCATGAGGGTAAAGGTAATATTGCGCAGGGCCGGCGTAAGCGGAAACCACGACAGGGACCGGGCGCACGACGAACTCGTCATCGACGAGGATGCTTATGTTGTAAAGCGGAACGGACGCAATATCGAGCTTACGCCGATTGAATTCAAGATACTGGCCGCCATGTCGAAAAACCCCGGAAGGACATACACAAGGGATCAGTTGATAACATATGCGCTTGGATATGAATATGAGGGAATGAGCAGAACCATAGATTCCCACATCAAGAATATAAGGCAGAAAATTGAAACCGACCCGGCGCGGCCTGAGTACATAAGGACGGTATTCGGGGTCGGGTATAAATTCAAGGAGAGCAAATGACAAGCCTGAACAAACTTTTCTCAAGGTATTTCATAATAACGATAGCCGTGGTACTGGCCATAATAACCATTGCCTCGAATCTGGGGGCCTCGGTTTTTTTCAAGAATTTCATTGAAAGAAAAAATGAGGAGGAAAACGGAGGAATCGTGGAATCGGTTCAGGAAATGCTTGACAATAAATCGATATCCGAGACCTCATATCCGTTCTTGCTCGCACTTATATCAAGACAGGAGCAGGTCAGGCTTATCCTATATGAAAATGACGAGGTTCTTACGGATACATTCACAGGCGTCCTAAGGCCAATGATGGGGATGGCGGCAAGGGTGCCGGACAGCACATACCTTCAGCAGGATTCACATGAAGTGGAATATTCCAAATATAATATAGAAGGATACACGCTCTGGATAGGCAGGGCCAAGAACCCGCTGGTTGATATAATAAATGCGGATTTTATCAAGACGCTGAACACGCTGTATATAATCATGTTCTTCGCGGCCCTGGCAATAGCATCCTTCTCCGCATATATCCTGTCAAGAAAATTCAACGGGCCGATCATGCAGCTCAAGGACAATGTCAACCACATATCAATGAATCGCTTCCAGAGCCTGAAAAAATGCGACACAAAGGCCAGGGAGCTGAAGGAGTTGTCGGAAGACATAGAGAATCTGGCCGTGCAGATGCAAAAGGAAGAGAACATGAGGAGAAGGCTTTCCAACGACATCGTTCATGAGCTCAAGACGCCTATAGCCGTTCTTTCAACCAATATCGAGGCTATAATGGATGGGATTTACACGGCGGACGAAGAAAGGATGTCCGTGCTTCTTGGGCAGATAAACAGAATAACAAGGCTTGTCAACAACCTTTCCGACCTGACGATGCTGGAAACGGAGTACAACGGGATGACAAGGGACAGGGTGGACATATCGGAAATACTTGAAAGCCTTCACATGGTATATCTTCCGGCGGCGGCTGACAAGGGGATCAGCCTGGACAAGGATATAGAAAAGGGACTTGTCATGGAGGGGAGCGAGGACCGGCTTCTGCAGGTATTCGTCAACCTGTTGTCAAACTCAATCAAATACACCGAAAAAGACGGGCGGATACTTATAAGGGCATACTCATCCGACGGCAGCATTGTTTGCGAAGTCTCTGATAATGGCATTGGCATAGATGAAAAGGACAAGCCGTTCATTTTCAATCGTTTTTACAGGGGGGACGAGTCAAGGAGCAGGGAGACCGGCGGGTCGGGGATAGGACTGGCAATAGTCAGGGCGATTGTTTCAGCCCACGGCGGGGAAATAAAGCTTGACAGTAAAAAGGGCGAGGGAACGAAGATATCCGTGATATTTAAGAAAATTAATATCAAAAATTCATAAAATCTCCATATTGCAGGGGTAAGATGTCAATATGTAAGTAAAAGGAGGTGCAGGCTCATGACTAAAAAAATAATTATAATCATTACCCTTGCGGTTTTGCTTGTCCTTGGGGGAACCCTGGCTTTCGCTGCGGTGGACGAAGACGGTCAGCTGGTGAATCCTTTTGAAAGGATTCTTTCGGCAAAGATAGAGGATGGGACGATAACACAGGACGAAGCAAATACCTTTGTCAAGGTGTGGGAGTCCATGAGGGATGGAATGGAAGGCGCGGCCCCGGGGTTGTTCGGCGCCAGGGGAGGCATGATACGGGACGGGAGGCTGATTGACAGACCTCTTATTGACAGGGCGGTCATGGAAGAAATCAAGGATGCGGTCCATGAAAAGGCCGGGGAACTTATCGACGGGCTGGTTTCCGAAGGGGTCATCGACGAAGAAGAGGCTGACGATGCATTGAGATTCGGCAGGGCCTTAATATTGCTTGCAAGGGACGCCGATGAGGAGGATGTCGCGGCTATTGAAGCGGCGGTCGCGGAGCTAAGGGATTACTTCAAGGGTCTTATTGAGGAAAAGGTAACAGATGGATTCCTGACCCGGGAGCAGGCTGATGCCATTCTGGCCAGGCAGGCTGAAAGAGCCGAGTTTTTAAAAGGATGCATCAATGAAGGCGGATACATCGGCCGGCTTCCTATGAGAGGACGCCCCGGCGGAGGCGGATTCGAACCGGATGACAGCGACTAGAAAACAGGATATTGACCTATGTTTGGATAAAAGCGGCGCAAGCCGCTTTTTTTAAACTTTTTACCCGGGACCATGGAAACATTGAGGCCGGCATGGGGATACTGCTTTTTTCATGTATGCCAGGAACAGGGCAGCATGGGTAAGGCAGCGGTGGGAATCATATATTTACCGGAATGCCGATGTGATATTATATATCAGGGCATTACTGGAAACGGGGAGTAGATTCATCCGGAGGACACATAATGAAACTTTTTGCAAAACAAACACTAAAGGTTGCGGCGGTTATATGCGGCGCCTTGCTCATGTTGTTCGGAGTGTATGAAAGTACCTCGATGTTTTTTGGCAAGGGGATGCCATCAGTTGCCATGTGGTCAGATTCCGATGATCCCGCGTCAATGCAAGCCGGGAGTCTCGTAAAGAAAGATGGCGAGGATTTCAGGATTCTTCTGTTCTCTGACATACAGCTTGCGGGAAATCCGATTGAAAATGCCATGGCCTTGAAAATGGCGGAGGATCTGGCCAGGGATACGAATCCGGATTTTATTATGACGACCGGAGACAATGCCTCCTGGTTTTTATCCGGCATCATGACCAAAACAGTCATAAGGAAAATGGAAAGCCTGGATATTCCCTGGGGGGTTGTCCTTGGAAACCATGATTCAGAATGGATCGCCGACAGAAACTGGACCGGAAACAGGTATGAACTTGCAAAAAACTCGCTTTTTCAAATGGGACCGGCAAACATCCATGGAGTCGGGAATTATGTTGTCAACATACTTGACGAAAAAGGGATGAGGATCTATTCGCTCATCATGCTGGACTCGAATGAATACCGGACATATGAGGACGGAAGGGACTATGACTTCATATATTACGACCAGATCAAGTGGTACGAATGGATTGTAAGCGGTCAGGATGATGTTCCTTCCATGCTGTTCTTCCACATTCCGCTGCCGGAATTCAAGGAAGCCTGGCAAATGTGGGAATCCGGTGAAATTGATGGCAGCCTGGGGTTTGGGGACAACAGGGAGGACATATTCTGCGCGCCTGTGAACACGGGGCTTTTTGACAAGGCAAAGGAACTTGGAAATACCACACACATCTTCTGCGGCCACGATCATATAAACAATCTGTCAGTCGAGTTTGATGGAATCAGGCTTACATACGGATTGAAGACAGGACCTTCTTCATATTCCGACAAAGACAGGCAGGGAGCCACTCTCATAACAATACTTGACGGTTCCAACGAAGTCACCGTCGGGCATATATATTATTGAAATTTTGAATATTATTTCGGGAACATTTCCGCGAACAATAAAAACGTAAATTATATATTGACTTATGTTTTTCGGATGATACAATATATTGTACACGACAAGACAAAAAAGCACTATATTTTGTGCTTTGAGGAGGAAATTATGATTCTTACGGATAATGCCGTCAAGGTTCTTGAAAAACGATATCTTGCTAAGGACGAGTCAGGGAATGTAATCGAGACGCCTGACGGGATGTTCAGAAGGGTTGCCAGGGCGGTGGCTTCCGCGGATGAGGCGTTTTTTAACAAGGAAGAAGTCGAGAAGATTGAAAATGAATTTTATGGCATGATCTCATCGCTGGATTTTCTTCCGAATTCCCCTACGCTGATGAATGCCGGCCGTCCCCTGGGACAACTTTCGGCATGTTTTGTGCTTCCCATAGACGACTCCATGGAAGCCATATTCGAAGCAATAAAGAATTCCGCATTGATACATAAGAGCGGCGGAGGGACGGGATTCAGTTTTTCAAAGATCAGGCCGGCGGGATCGATGGTCAAGACGACGGGCGGTGTTGCAAGCGGGCCCATCAGCTTCATGAAAGTATTCAATTCCGCAACCGAAGCGGTTAAGCAGGGCGGAACCAGGCGCGGTGCGAACATGGGCATCCTAAGGGTGGACCACCCTGATATCCGGGCGTTCATTACCTGCAAACAGGATAACAAAGAAATAACGAACTTCAACATAAGTATCGGCGTAACGGAAAAATTCATGGAAGCGGTTGAAAATGACACGGAATATGACCTTGTTCATCCTAAGAGCAAAAAAATGGTGAAAAGGGAAAGCGCAAGGGAGGTATTCGACCTGATTGTTGAAAACGCCTGGAACAACGGCGAGCCAGGAATCATTTTTCTAGACAGGATAAACAGGACGAATACGGTTCCCGGGGCGGGCGAGATAGAAAGCACAAACCCATGCGGAGAGCAGCCGCTTCTTCCTTACGAATCCTGCAACCTGGGCTCGATCAATCTTATGAATATGCTGAGCGGGGACGGGAAGGACTTTGATTATGAAAAAATCAAGCAGACCGTGAAAAAGGCCGTTCATTTCCTTGATAATGTCATAGATGTGAACGTATATCCCCATCCCATGATTACGGAAAGAACCAAGGCTACAAGAAAAATAGGACTGGGCGTGATGGGATGGGCCGATAGCCTTTACTCCATGGAGATCCCATACAATTCGCAGGAAGCCGTGGAACTCGGGCGAAAGCTCATGGCCTTCATAGATTCAGAGTCAAAGAAAGCTTCCATGAACCTGGCTCAGATCAAGGGGGTTTTCCCGTATTACGACAAAAGCATATTCAAGGAGCAGGATATACTTATAAGAAATGCCACGACTACCACGATTGCGCCTACGGGAACGCTGAGCATAATTGCCGGGGTTTCAAGCGGCGTGGAGCCTGTCTTCGCCCTTTCGTTCATAAGGAACGTCATGGACAATGATGAGCTTGTCGAGGTAAACCCGGTTTTTGAAAGGCATATGATGGAAACCGGCCGGTATTCGATTGAAATGATGAAGGAGATTGCAGCCGAGGGGACACTTGATGAAATAGAAGGCATATCGGACGACATAAAATCCATATTTGTTTCCGCCCACGACATATCCCCGGAGTGGCATATAAAAATGCAGGCTGTTTTTCAGGAATATACCGATAACGCGGTATCAAAGACAGTGAACCTGCACAAGGAAGCAACCAGGGATGACGTAAGGGATGTATTTCTCCAGGCGTACTCGCTGGGGTGCAAGGGCGTAACCCTGTACCGCGACGGCAGCAGGGATCTCCAGGTTCTGAACATAGGCGGCATAAACAGGGCGGAGACGGCAAAGCTGATGCCAAGGGAGCGTCCCGAGGTAACGACAGGTTTTACACAAAAGGTAAAGATTGGCTGCGGAAACCTGTATATCACGGTCAATTATGATGAAAACGGCAAGATATGCGAGGTTTTTACCAATACGGGAAAAGCTGGGGGATGCCCTTCGCAATCAGAGGCGACAAGCAGACTGGTCTCCATTGCGCTCAGAGCAGGAATGGATACCAAGGCAATCGTGGAGCAGCTCAAGGGAATAAGGTGCGCATCAACAATAAGGCAGAAGGGACTGAAAGTACTGTCGTGCCCGGATGCCATAGGCAGGCTCATTGAGAAAGTGGATAAGATGAACAACGGCGGCAATCCTTCCGCGGTGTTCCTTGGGGACGGGCCCGTGGAAGTATTTGAAAAACCGGGAACCGTTTATGCTTCGTGCCCTGAATGCGGAAGTCCGCTGGAACATGAAGGCGGATGCGTGGTATGCAGGCACTGCGGATATTCCAAATGCGGATGATACAGCCGGGCATTCATTCCAAACCACCGGAATATGTAAAAAGTACACAAAAAGACAGTGGAAAATTTATGGAAATAGATATGGAAAGTCCGAGGGTATATGTTATAATAATATAGAATAAAAACAATGAGATTGGGGGATTTCCAATGGCTAAAAAGAAAATAACTAAATTCATATTAGCGGTCAAGGATTATGAAAAAACAGTGGAAATGGTAACCGGCGGCAAAAAGAACATGCCCAAGGAAGCCAGCGTGTATGAGGAATTTTTCAATAATGTCGTTAACAAATGCTCGGATTTTGCGGGATTGAATAAATTCATAAGGGCAAGCAAATTTTCCAAGAAGGACTGCATGCACTATTGGGAAGGCCTTATGACCCTGAATTATACCCTTGTTATAATATCCTACGACAAGGGAGACGAGAATTTCGTTGAAAATGCCTGCGACAATGAATTGATAAAGTTCATTTCCGCAGTCAGATAGCAGACCGGCTGACAAAGGGCTTTCCGAAAAGAAAGCTCTTTTTTTATTTGACTATGAAATATGACATAAGACGAAAAAAAAGAATCCCCGACTATAAAAACCTCGAATTGATCCTTGGGGGCAAACCGCCTTCGAGGCCGACTCTTTTCGAGTTTTTTCTTAATGACCCGCTGTATGCGTTCCTGCTTGAAAAAGCCTCCCTTGAGTATGCAAATGTAAATGAGTACTATTATCTGCGCATGAAGGCATATGAAATAGCGGGATACGATTACATTACTATACTTGCCTCCGACATGAGGTTCAATACCAATGATGCGCACGGAATCAAGACAAAGTCGCTTAATGACGCCGCCGCCGTCACGGACAGAAAATCATTCGACCGCTTTTGCTGGCCTGATGCGAAATCATATGATTATTCAAGGCTTGATTATATAGGGGAGAGGCTTCCGCGCGGCATGAGGATAATCCCGTACGGACCGGGCGGGGTGCTGGAGAACGTTGTTTCAATGATGGGGTACGACAACCTGTGCTTTGCGTTGCATGATGACCCCCGGCTTGTGTGGGATGTCTGTGAAAAGGTGGGATCCGCCCTGGCGGATTATTATAGGATTGTTTCCCCCAGGGATGATGTTGCGGCGGTGATTTCAAACGACGACTGGGGATTCAACACGCAGCCCATGATTTCCGAAGACGATATAAGAAGATATATACTTCCATGGCACCGCGAAATAACCGGCATCATTCATGATGCGGGAAAACCGGCCATACTGCATTCATGCGGGAATCTCGAGTTTCTGATGGACGATATAATTGATGCGGGATATGATGCAAAGCATTCTTACGAGGACAATATCATGCCGGTTGAGGAATTCTATGGAAAGTATAAAGGCAGGATAGCCGTTCTCGGGGGCATGGACCTTGATTTCATTTGCCGTGCAAAACCTGATGAAATTCATGCCAGGAGCAAGAGGATGGTTGAATCAGCGGACCGGGGTTACGCCCTTGGCTCGGGAAACAGCATCCCGGAATATGTTCCGTTTGAAAACTACATGGCTATGATTTACGCCGTCTATGAATGATTTGCCTTTGATTCTCTATAAAAAGCATTCAGCTTCTTCATGTTGAAGATCCACATGAAAACCACAAAGGGGATAAACACCAAAAGCACTGAAACTTCTGTTGAAAGTATGAAGTTGAATGTCCCGTGGAGAAGAACCGGATACAGAAGCGATTTGCCATAGTAGCGGCGGCATTCGCCGGGGCTGCATGCAAATTTGGACAAGGCCAGGTAGTATCCCATGGTTATTGCAAAAAGCATATGGCCGGGGACCGAAAATATGGCCCGGTAAAATGCGACGGACGGGTCCGAGGGAAAGTATCTGAAAACATAAAGTAAGTTTTCTATGGCTGCAAAGCCAAGCGAAGCAAAGGCACAATAAATTATGCCGTCGAGTTTTTCGTCGAAAGCCGGGTTCCTGTAGGCAATCTTTACAACAACAAGACGTTTCATGTACTCTTCGGTCAGGGCGGCCACGATGAAAGCCTGAAAGGCCAATGAGAGAAGACCCGGGAAAATATTCAGGCGCATCAAAAAGAACTGGATTCCGATTACCGGGACTGAAACCAGGAATCCATACAGGAAAACTTTCCAAAGGAGCCGGGCGGGCTCGCGGTTGTGCCTGTCCGCCATATAAAGAAAGGCAATCAGGATAACTATTGGTATGAGGGCAAGCGGAATGAGGCTTAAAGTCATATATAACTCCATGAGCGGATTTTATATATAGGGGAAACTGAATAACACGGGATGTCTGACATTCAGCCGCGGAAACAGACCGACGGGCTAAAGATACAAAATGCGGCCATAGGCAAGGCGCATATCCAAGTTTTTCAGCAAACCCTATAAAAGGATTATACAGCAGGGGCAGGAGGTTGAAAAGCAGGCAGCCCGGTTGGGTTCGGGAGCCAAAGTAATCCATGCTATTGAAAGAGATTACCATGGATGATAAACTTAAGGCGATAAAAACGGAGGTGGCGCAATGAAGAAAATCAAGGCATCGATAATCGGTCTGGATACAAGTCATTCAATACAATTTACGCAACGGGCCCAGGCGCCCGACTGCGATCCGCAGCAGAGGGTCGATGGACTCGAAATAATAAGCTGCATGCGTTTTGAGACGCCTTTCCAGGACAGGAAAGGGCTCGACGAAAGATCGGCCCAGCTGGAAAAATGGGGGGTGAAGGTCTATGAGGATTTCGACAGGACGGTTGCAGGCGCGGACGCATTGCTTCTTGAAATAAACGACCCTATCCTGCACCTTGAATATTTTAAAAAAGCAGCGGCACTTGGAAAACCGATATTTTTGGACAAGCCCCTTGCTGACAATATTGAAAATGGCCTGGAAATCGTAAGGATTGCACGGGAAAGCAATATCAGGATGTTTTCAGCATCCTCGCTTCGCTTCATAAAAGATCTTGAGGAAGTTACGGACAGAATGGAAGGAATCCAGTGCGCATCGGTTTTTGGTCCGCTCGGACTTGCGGCCGCAGGCGAATCCGTCGTATGGTATGGCGTTCATACTTTTGAAATGCTTCAGCGACTGATGGGAAGCGGCGCCGTGGAAGTTTCGGTCGTCAAGGACGGCAAGGGAGTCGTGGCGGTGGTCGGATACAACGACGGCAGGCGCGGGGTCGTTGAACTTGCCGAGGGTGCGTTCGTATATGGCGGATCGGTCAGGAGTGATTCTGACAAAGCCGTGTTCATAGCCGATATGACATATGCATACAAAGGACTTCTCGATAGAATCGTCGCATTCTTCAATGGCGGGCCTTCACCGGTAAGCCTTGACGCCACACTGGAAATAATGAACATGATAGATGCAACTGTTAAGGCGATGAAATCGGGAAAAACAGAAAAACTGACCGCTGTATGAAGTTCTTCCAAAAATCAACGGTGCCACTGGCAATCGTTTGATTCAGCGGTAAAAAAATACATGGACCGGTGAAAAACCGGGGCCACATGGAGGGGAAGCGATGAATGCTGTTAAGAAAGCATATATTATGCCCCATCCTCCTATCATAATCCCGGATATCGGGAGAGGCAGCGAGAAGGAAGCATTCAGGACGATGGAAGGATGTAATTCGGCTGCTGCAGACATAGCAAGGTTAAATCCCGAAACCATAATAATCATAACTCCGCACGGTCCGGTCTTTCGGGATTCGGTCTGCATTAATGCCAACCCCGTTTTAAAGGGTGACTTCGGTGGATTCGGATTCAGGCAGATTGCGTTTGAGTTTAATAATGACACGGGGCTTTGCTCGGAAATATGCTCAATTATGCAGGCGATGGGGATAATTCCGGTAAGGAACGACAAAAAAAGCCAAAGTGCCTATGGTATAAATGACAGGATCGACCATGGCGCGCTGGTCCCTTTATATTTTGTCCTTAAATTTCTGAAGGAATTCAAAATAGTTCACATAACCATTGGAATGCTGAGCCCGAAGGACCTGTACAAGTGCGGAATGGCCATAGAGGCCGCCGTGGAACAAACCGGAAGAAGGGCGTGTGTAATAGCAAGCGCCGATTTGTCGCACAGGCTGAAAAAAGACGGCCCTTATGGATTGCATCCCGACGGGGCAAGATATGATGATTTTGCGGTTGATGCGATAAAAAACCGGCGGTTCGTTGATTTTCTTGGAGCTGACGAAGGCCTGAGGGATAATGCCGGGGAATGCGGGCACAGGTCAATCAGCATAATGCTTGGGGTTTTCGAAGGGCGGGAATGCAGATCTGCGGTCTTTTCATACGAAGGTCCTTTCGGGGTCGGGTATATGACGGCTGTCCTTGAGGACGCGGGGAAAGGAATGAGTGTTCTGGATGAATACATGAGAAGGCAAGGAGCTAAAAAGCCCGGGGCGGAATCGCCTTATGTGAGGCTTGCCCGGATGGCAATCGAGGAATTCGTAAGGAACAGAAAGAGAATTCATCCTGATAAACCAAGCCAGGTTCAAAGAGGTGTTTTCGTTTCAATTAAAAAATTCGGGATGCTTCGCGGATGCATAGGAACGATTGGCCCTGCAAAGGACTGCATAGAAAATGAAATCATAGCAAATGCAATCAAAGCCGCATCCGAGGATCCGAGGTTCCCTCCTGTTGAAGAATCAGAGCTGGAGGATTTGTCAATAAGCGTGGATGTTCTTTCCGAGCCGGAGGAAATAAGCGATAAAAGCATGCTGGATGTAAAGAAATACGGTGTAATTGTTTCAAAAGGATTCAAAAGAGGCCTTCTTCTTCCGGACATTGACGGAGTCGATACCATCGAAAAGCAGATTGAAATAGCACTTAGAAAAGCGGGAATCGACGGAAGGGATGCGTATAGGATGGAGAGATTCAAAGTGGAACGCCACACATGAAGGAAGCTGATTTCTACGAAAAAACGGGGAATGGCGCCGTAAAGTGCCTTTTGTGCCCGCACCATTGCATTATAAGGGATGGCATGAAGGGAATCTGCGGGGTCCGGTGGAATTCAGGCGGCAAACTTTATGCGCTTTCTTATGAAATGATTTCCTCGATTGCGCTTGATCCAATGAGAAAGAAGCCTTTGGATTTCTTCATGCCTGACAGCTCAATCCTTTCCGTGGGCTCCTATGGATGCAATTTCAAATGTGATTTTTGCCAGAATTATCATATTTCCATGGAAATTCCTTCGCTTGACAGAATTGATGCGGACAGGCTTTGCGAAATAGCCCGGGGAATCAAAGGCAATGCTGGCCTGGCATTTACATACAATGAACCATTCATTTGGTATGAATATGTCCTTGAGACATGCATAAAAAACAAAAGGCAGGGACTTTTCAATGTGCTTGTGACAAACGGCTATGTCGAGGAGAAACCGCTTGAGCATATTCTGCCGCATATAGATGCGATGAACATAGACCTGAAGGCGTTCAGACAGGATTTTTACAAAAAGGTATGCGGCGGAAATCTCGAATCCGTCAAAAAGACAATAATTCAAAGCGCCGGGGCATGCCACGTTGAAATTACCAACATGTCGGTTCCGGGAATGAATGACTCTGATGAGGAAATGGAAGAAATGTGCCGTTGGATTGAAGAAGTAGACAGAAACATACCCCTGCATATAATTGCGTTTCGGCCTATGTATAAAATGAAGGACCTTCCGCCACAGGATCCAAAAAGAATAAGACGCCTCGGGGAAATCGCTATGAGGCATCTGGACAGGGTTGTGATTTAGCAAAGCCGCGTTATCCCTGTACAAACGCAAGACAATTGCCAGGCATTTTGTCAGGGCAAATGAGTGCCGGCGCACCCTGTATTTTCTTGACATACGGCATTATATAAATTATTATATGTAATACTATATATAGATGATGGCATCGTATAGGCCAATTTATATTATGGAGGTTCGCTGATGGAGCAAAAACACACATTGTCCGTCCTGGTCGAAAACCATGCGGGCGTACTCTCACGGGTTGCGGGACTTTTCAGCCGCAGGGGCTTCAACATCGACAGCCTTGCCGTAGGAGAAACTACAAATCCTGGAATATCAAGGATAACGATTGTTGTAAAAGGCGATGACTACATCGTCGATCAGGTCAGCAAACAGCTCAACAAGCTTGTCGATGTAATCAAGATCAAGATTTTCAAGGCTTCCGAATATGTCGGAAGGGAGCTTGTGTTGATAAAAGTCAATGCGCCCGCGGCTTCAAGGGCGGAGGTAATGCAGCTTGTTGATATTTTCAGGGCGAACATTGTCGATGTTTCGACACAGACCCTGACAGTCGAGATTTCCGCTGATCAGGAAAAAATCAGTGCGCTTATGTCCCTTCTGGACCATTTCGGCATTCTCGAGGTGGTAAGGACAGGAATGATCGCAATAGAGCGCGGAAGCGCCGCGGACCACATATTATAAGGAGGCTATTGAAATGGCGAAGATGTATTATGAAAACGACAGCAATCCGGAAATCCTTAAGGGCAGGAAGATTGCGATCATTGGATATGGGAGTCAGGGACATGCCCACGCGCTCAACCTGCATGACAGCGGATTTGACGTAGTGGTTGGCCTGAGGCCGGGTTCACAGGGCAGAAAAAAAGCGGAGGAAGCCGGGCTTATGGTCGCGGATACCGCGGAAGCGGCAAGAATGGGCGATCTGATCATGATGCTTGTCCCGGACGAAAAGCAGTCGGATATATTCAGGAATGAAATAGAACCAAACCTCAGCGCAGGAAATGTACTGATGTTCGCCCATGGTTTCAATATAACTTTTCAACAAATAATAGCACCCGCTTTTACAGACGTCATAATGGTGGCCCCAAAGGGTCCCGGCCATACTGTAAGAAGCCAGTACCAGGAAGGCAAGGGGGTCCCTTCTCTTATTGCCGTTTACCAGGACGACTCCGGGAAGGCAAGGGATTATGCGCTTGCATATGCATGTGGAATCGGAGCGGGCAGGGCAGGCATACTTGAGACTTCTTTCCGCGAGGAAACCGAGACCGACCTGTTCGGCGAGCAGGCTGTTCTTTGCGGGGGAGTGACAGAACTGATGAAAGCCGGATTCGAGACTCTTGTTGAAGCCGGGTACCAGCCCGAGATAGCATACTTTGAATGCATACACGAAATGAAGCTAATCATAGATCTTATAAATCAAGGCGGATTCGGTTACATGAGATATTCGGTCAGTGATACGGCCGAGTACGGCGATTACATAACCGGCAAGAAAATAATAACGGAAGAAACAAGGAAAACAATGAGGAATATCCTTGCAGACATACAATCCGGAAGGTTCGCGTCAGACTGGATTGCCGAAAACAAGGCGGGGGGCAGGGCGATGTTCCTGGCAACCCGCAGAAAAGAGTCGGAGCACCAGCTCGAAACCGTCGGGGCGGAGTTGAGAAAAATGATGAGCTGGCTCAAAAAATAAAGGAAAAAGCAACATACCCGGCGGAACAGCCGGGTATTGTTCAATAACGGCGGGAAAATCAGCACAGGATGAATTTCAAACGGGGGATTGCGGATATGGCGAGAAGAATCAGAATACTTGACACAACACTGAGGGACGGCGAGCAGACACCCGGGGTAAGCCTTAACATCGAGGAAAAAACAGCGATTGCAAGACAGCTTGAGGCGCTGGGGGTTGATGCAATCGAAGCGGGTTTCGCCATAACCTCCAAAGGGGACCTGGAGGCGGTCAAGGCAGTCGCCCTGGCGATTGAGAAATGCGTGGTCACAAGCCTGGCAAGGGCAGTGAAGAGCGACATTGACGCGGCATGGGAGGCGGTAAGGGAAGCCAAAAAACCGGGGATACACACTTTCATTGCAACAAGCGACATCCATATGAAATACAAGCTCAGGATGACCGAGGAGGAAGTTATTCAAAAAACCTCGGAGATGGTTGCCTATGCGAAAAAATATACGGATTATGTTGAGTTTTCAGCTGAGGATGCAAGCCGGTCCAGAAAAGAGTTCCTTTATAAAGTTTATGAAGCGGCCATTGAAGCCGGGGCCTTGATGCTCAATGTCCCTGATACGGTCGGATATACTACGCCGGATGAATTCGGAGCGCTGATAAGGGACATAAAGGCCAATGTCAGGGGGATTGACAAAGTCGGGATAAGCGTCCACTGCCATAACGACCTTGGGCTGGCCGTCGCAAACTCGCTGTCGGCGATAATGAACGGGGCAGACCTGGTCGAGTGCACGATCAACGGTATAGGGGAAAGGGCCGGCAATGCGGCGCTGGAGGAAATCGTCATGGCCATGGATACAAGGAAAGATTTCTATGATATTGAACATGGCATCAACACAATGCAGATCAACAGGACGAGCAACCTTGTAAGTTCGCTTACCGGCATTAACGTACAGCCGAACAAAGCCATAGTCGGAAAGAACGCATTCGCCCATGAATCAGGTATACATCAGCACGGTGTAATGGCGGAAAAAACGACATATGAGATAATGACGCCTGAATCAATCGGTCTGAAACACAATGACATGGTGCTCGGAAAACATTCGGGCAGGCATGCATTCGAGGATAAACTGAGGGAAATGGGATATGATCTGGCAAAGGACGACCTGAATGATGCCTTTATAAAGTTCAAGGATCTTGCGGACAAGAAAAAGCAGGTTTTATCAGAGGACATAGAGGCGCTTGTGCTGGATAAAATGATGAGCCCGAATGAAATTTTTGAACTTGACAGCTACCAGATAAACAGCGGGAACAAACTGATTGCAACTGCGACAATGAAATTGAAAAAGGGAAGCGAAACCATAACGGAAGCGGCCACGGGAGACGGACCGGTGGATGCGGCCCTCAATGCGGTCGAAAGATGCATCGGATTCCCGATGGAGCTTGATGATTACAAGATAAAGGCTGTCACCGGGGGAAAGGATGCAATGGGCGAAGTCAATGTGATGGTCAGAAAAGACGGGCGGCGGTTCTCGGGACATGGCGTATCGACGGATATAATCGAGGCCAGCATCAGGGCTTATCTTAATGCGGCCAACAGGGCTTATTCCTCATCCGCCGCCAAGAACGGTGAATGACATGAAAAAGATATTCATCTATGACTCCACCCTGAGGGATGGCGCCCAGGGCAAGGGAATATCATTTACGGTTAAGGACAAGCTGAAAATTGTCGGGAAACTTGACGAGCTTGGGATAGACTTTATAGAAGCCGGCAACCCGGGCTCCAATCCAAAGGACAGTGAATTTTTTACAGAAGTTAAAAAAATAAATCTCCGGCATTCCAAAATAGTGGCTTTTGGCAGCACCAGAAGGCCGGGGGTAATGGCGGAGGAGGACGGCAATCTTAAATCGTTGCTGAGTGCCGGCACCGATACCGTGGCGGTGTTTGGAAAAAGCTGGGAATTCCAGGCCGTTGAGATATTAAGGACAACCCCGCAGGAAAATCTTGAGATGATCAGGGATTCCATTTCCTTCATGAAGAAGAGCGGAAGGAATGTGATTTTTGACGCAGAGCATTTTTTTGACGGATACAAGGATAACAGGGAATATGCCATTGCATCCCTGAAAGCAGCGATAGAAGGCGGGGCATATTCAATCTGCCTGTGTGATACCCGTGGAGGCACGTTTCCCGAGGAAATAAAGGAAATTACCCGTGCCGTGATATCGGCATTCGGAATTGAGACCGGTATCCACTGCCACAATGACAACGGGATGGCTGTTGCGGGTTCAATCGCCGCCGTTGACGCCGGGGCGGTCCAGGTACAGGGAACCATGAACGGGCTCGGGGAAAGGTGCGGCAATGCAAACCTTACAACGATAGTTCCAAACCTTCAGCTCCTTAAGGGATACTCGTGCATATCCGGAGAAAGCCTTGAGCAATGGGCAGGGGCGGCGATGTACATCAGCGAGGTGTCCAACCTTGCGCTTCCTGACAATGAGCCTTTCGTCGGATCGGCGGCATTCGCACACAAGGGCGGGATGCATACTGATGCAATGGGAAAGAATCCCGGGTCATATGAGCTGTTCAACCCTTCAAAAGTGGGCAATACCCGCCGGATACTGATGAGCGAAGTCGCAGGGGGCAGCGCGGTAATGAAGCTGATTGGAAAAATAGACCGCACAATAGAAAAGAAAAGCCCCGAGACCAGCCGCATAATGGCCAAACTGAAGGAAATGGAATACGAGGGCTATCAGTACGAGGCCGCAGAAGCTAGCTTTGAGCTTATAATAAGGAGAATACTGGGACTTTACAAGCCGTCATTCGAGCTGGTTGAGTTCAAGGTGATGGTTAACGAGCCCAGTGTGAACAACAGGAACTCAACTGCAATGATAAAGATAAGGGTCGGCGAACAGTATGAGATAACCGCGGCGGAAGGCGATGGTCCGGTCGACGCGCTTGACGGGGCCTTGAGAAAGGCGCTCATCAAATTTTATCCGGGGCTTGAAAAAATAAAGCTGACCGACTACAAGGTGCGTGTCCTGGATTCGGAGCAGGCCGCGGCGGCAAAGGTGCGAGTGCTCATAGAATCCACGGACGGACTCAAGGAGTGGACTACCATAGGTGTGTCTACCGACATCATCGAGGCAAGCTGGCTGGCGCTTGTCGATTCAATAGAGTACAGCATGTGCCAGGAAGGCTGAGGATGATTCTTTACGGGAAACTGGTCAAGGGAAATGTTATGCTTAGGGAAGCCAATGCAATAGCGGCGGATCCTGATATGACATTCCACAAAATGATGGAGACGGCCTTTCTGGAGCTGACCCGCAGCCTTGACATCCCGGTTCCGATCTGGCTGAGGAAAAACACGAGGGAGATTGCACGGTACAGGAAAACATACTTCGAGAAGGAACAATTCATCGAGGAAACATATTTCGACAGGTTCATACTTGAAATTGAGGTGTAGCATGAAAAAAAGAGCATGGCTTATTATATTGGCAATCCCGGCGATATTGCTCCTTGCGGGGTGCAGGCCGAAGCTAAGTACGGACACTTTTGAAACGTTGGATATTTTTACAAAAAGCAGAACATTCGTATATGACAGGATTGAAAAAGAGGAAACGACGGAAGTCGTATATGAGATAACGGTTGAAGGAAGCATGGTAAGCACAAGTTGCACCATTGACTTTGATTATGGACGTTTCATATCCGAATCAAGTTTCAACGGCGGGACGCTGGTTCCGGAGACCGCCTTGAAAAGCAACTCATATAAGCTCGACCCGGAAAAGGATTGGGTTATTAGCGCGGTTTATGGAAATGCTTTGGAAATGACCGCGAAAACTGATGCGGCAACAGAAACAAAGACGCTGGATCTCCCGGACAGCTACATCGACAATGAAGCCCTGCTTTTTACCGTAGGGGCCCTTAGCCTCGAGGAAGGATTTGAGAAGGATATCAACATATCCATAATCGATGCGGGGGAAATCGTCGCTTTCAGGATATCGAGGATCGGGACGGAAAAAATAGATGTACCCTATGGGAGCATCGAGTGCATAAAGGTTGAAATTAAATACCAGGGGCTTGTCATCGGGATGAAGCCCCGCATGTACATCTGGTATACAAATGATGAGAACCGGTTCCCGCTTATGTATGAGAACGATGGAATCTTCCTGAAATTAAAGTCGATAATATAGAGCGGAACATCAAAATGCACAGTGGCGGAGCCTCCGTGGCCGCCGTTGTTTTTACGAATATGCAAATCAAAGAATTTAGCGTGTGATTATTTGTTTAGTCCCGCTAAACAATTGAAACACAAAAGGAAAAACAGTATACTGAATACAATAACATCACTCGTTGCCCCGCAGGAACCAGGAACAGGCATTCGGGCGAAGGTTGGCGTCATGCGGGAAAGCCGTTTCCAATGAGAGGGAGGCTTTATGAAGTGTGATTCGGTTGTCCTGGCGGCGGGATATTCAAGCCGTGCGGGAACAGACAAGATGTCGCTGCCCATCGGGGACAAAACCGTTCTCGAAAGGGTAATCGAAACGCTCTATCCTGTTTCGGACAGGATTGTCGTAGTGGGCGGTTTCAATTATGATGAGACAAAAAAAATAACTGATAAGTATAAAAAAGCAAGGCTTGTAAAAAACGAAAACTATGAGCTTGGAATGTTCAGTTCAGTCAAGCGCGGCGTGGCCGAAATGAGTCGCGACTTCTTTCTGATGCCCGGGGATTATCCTGCGGTCAGGACCTCGACCTGCGAAAAGCTCATGCTGGGGCAGGGGGAGATGGTTGTCCCCGTATATAAAGGGAGGAAAGGGCACCCGGTTCTGATCAGGAAGGAACTGATCGCGGAGATTGAAAACGAACCCGTCGACTCCAATCTCAAGGTGTTCAGGGACAGGCATGTCGCCGGATATGTCGAAGTTGATGACGAAGGGATAATCCTTGATGTTGACACGCCGGAGGACTATGAGCATGTTAAGGGAAAAATCGGGAAGGGGTTGATTTAGTTGAAGATCAGGGAGTATCGCAGGCCGGAAACCATGGAAGAGGCATACGGGATTCTTAACGACGGCGGTGAGAACGCCGTTATAGGCGGGGGCGCCTGGATCAGGATGCTCCCGCGGGAACTGGACGCGGCGGTCGACATATCCGGCCTGGGGCTGGGAACCATAAAAAAGGAAGACGGCCGATATGAAATAGGAAGCATGGTAACCCTGAGACAAGTCGAAATGTTCAAACCGTTCTCGGAATTGTTCAATGGAATAATTTCCAAAAGCGCAGGTGCGATAATGGGGGTTTCCATAAGGAATATTGCCACGGCCGGGGGAAGCGTTGCCGGCAGGTTCGGTTTCTCTGACCTTATACCCGCCCTGCTGGCATTGGACACCAGCCTGTTTTTCCATGCGAGGGGCGGGATTTCACTTGAGGACTACATGGAATCGAAGGACGTCGGAAAGGATATATTGACGAAGATAACAATCAAGGACCATGAAGGGCGCGGATGGTTCCATACGATGAAGAATACAAGCCTGGACTTTGCGGTACTTAATGCGGCTGTCTCAAATTCAGACGGAAGGTGCAGGATCATAGTCGGGGCGCGGCCTTACAAAGCGGTTCCCGCATATGATGCGATGAAGTTCATGGATGAATGCGGCGGGAAGACGCCTGCGGCGATCAGGGAGGCGGCTTCAATCGCAGCCGGCGAATTGAAATTCGGAGGCAACCAGCGGGGATCCAGGGAATACAGGATTGAATTATGCAAGACCCTGGTTGAAAGGGGACTGTCCGAGGTGTTTTTATGAAAGTAAGATTTTTGGTAAACGGCGAGAAAAAAACATTTGAAGTAAAACCGGACGAATACCTCCTCGACACCCTCAGGAACAACAACTATAAAAGTGTAAGAAGAGGGTGTGAAACCTCGTCATGCGGCATATGCACGGTCCTTATGGATGGAATGCCGGTGGCTTCATGCAGCCTCCTTACGGCAAAGGCCGAAGGAAGGCATATAACCACGGTAGAGGGAATACAAGAGGACGCCGAACTGCTGGCGGGATTCTTCGGCAGGGAAGGGGCGGACCAATGCGGATACTGCAATCCCTCGATTGCCCTTGCGTGCTATGCGATGAAGAGGGAGCTTAAGGATCCGACAGACGAGGAAATAAAGGCGTATCTTGTCGGGAATCTTTGCCGATGCTCGGGATACTCAGGCCAGCACAGGGCCATAAGGGCATATCTGGAGGTGAAGTGATGAAATATGTGAACAAAGGAATCCCATCCGTCGACGGCAGGGGTCTGATGATGGGCAAACCCGCATATACGGACGACCTTGCCGAGCAAGGATCGCTCGTTGTGAAGGTGCTTAGAAGCCCCCATCCCTTTGCCCGGATAAAAAGCATCGTCACTGACAAGGCGCTTAACCTTGAGGGAGTGGAGTGCGTTCTTACGCACAAGGATTTCGAAAGGATACCAATCACAAGGGCGGGGCAGGGATATCCCGAGCCATCGCCCCACGATAAGTTCGTACTGGATGATTATGTGAGGCACGTGGGCGATGAAGTCGCGGCCGTTGCGGCTGTTGACACTGAAACAGCGCTTGCGGCGCTTGACTTGATAGAAGTTGATTATGAAATCCTAGAACCGGTCCTTGATTTTGAAAAAGCATTCGGGAATAAAATAGTCATTCATCCTGAGCCCGAAATTCACGAGATGTTCCCGATTGGATTCGACCCGGCGAATAATGTAGCCGCATCATATATGATGAATGTCGGCGAGATTGAAAAAACACTTCAGGAATGCGATGTTGTCGTCGAATCCAGTTTTTATACGCAGGCGCAGGCCCATGCCATGATGGAACCCCATGCGGTGAATGCCAGGATTGACTATATGGGCAGGCTGGTGCTGTATTCATCGACGCAGACGCCGTTCCACGTAAGAAGGATCATATCCCAGGCCCTGAAGTATCCGCTGAGCAAGATCAGGGTCATAAAGCCCAGGGTGGGAGGAGGTTTCGGCGGAAAGCAGTGTGTTCACGGAGAGCTGCTGGTATCGGCCATAACCCTGAGAACGGGCAGGCCCGCAAAAATGGCATATACGAGAAAAGAAGTGTTCGAGTCGACATTTTCAAGGCACCCGATGCGAATAAACATAAGGCTGGGGGCATCGAAAGAAGGAATATTGAAGGGGATAGACGTTGATGTCCTGTCTGATACGGGAGCTTACGGGGAACATGCGCTGACAGTATTCATGGTTACGGGCTCAAAGGTTTTTCCGCTTTACAACAAGGTTGAGTCCATAAGATTCGGCGGAAGGGTGGTTTATACGAATCATACTCCTTCAGGCGCGTTCAGGGGGTACGGTGCGATCCAGGGCAACTTTGCGCTTGAATCAGCGATTGATATATTGTGCGAAAAACTTGGCGCAGACCCCGTGGAATTCAGGTTGAGGAACATGATAAGGGAAGGCGAGACATCCCCCATATTCGAAATAATGGGAGAGGGAACCGAAGGAACGGCCATGGTCATGGAGACCTGCAAGCTTGATTATTGCATAAAAAGAGGAATGGAGCTGATCGGGTGGAAGGATAAGTATCCCGGGAGTAAAACCGGCGGCGGCAAGGCCAGGGGGGTCGGAATGGCAATCGCTATGCAGGGCTCGGGAATACCATACATAGACATGGGGGCGGCGATGATAAAGCTCAATGACGACGGATTTTTCAACCTGCTGGTGGGAGCGACGGAAATCGGACAGGGCAGTGATACGATACTTGTACAGATAGCCGCCGAAAGCCTCGGTGTGGAACCGGAGAAAATAATTGTGTATTCGTCCGATTCTGACCTGACGCCGTTTGACGCAGGCGCCTATGCGTCCAGTACCACATATGTCTCGGGAAATGCCGTAAAAAAAGCCGCCGACGGGATGAGCCGGATGATAATCGAAGAGGGGGCGAGGATTCTTGGGACTGCGATAGAAGACACGGTGTTCGACGGTGTCTCAATCATTTCGGGGGATAGATCGATAACCCTCAGGGATCTTTCCAACAAACTTTTTTACAACGAGAACCAGCGGCAGCTTGTGTCGGCCGAATCTTACGTCGGAACCAAATCGCCTCCTCCGTTCATGGCAGGTTTCGCGGAGGTGGAGGTGGACACCGGCACAGGAAAAGTCGAAGTCCTGGATTATGCCGCGGTTGTAGACTGCGGAACGACCATTAATCCAAACCTGGCCAGGGGCCAGGTTGAGGGAGCCCTTGTGCAGGGAATCGGAATGACGCTTTTCGAGGATGTGGTGTATTCAAAAACCGGTTCGCTGATGAGCAACAGCATGATGAATTACAGAATACCAACCCGAAGGGAAATTAACGGCATGCATGTCGAATTTGCCGAGAGCTACGAAACATCGGGACCATTCGGTGCAAAGTCAGTAGGGGAAATTGGAATTGACACTCCGCCCGCGGCAATAACAAACGCGATATACAATGCGGTGGGCGTCAGGGTCAGGTCGCTTCCGGCAACGCCGGAAAAAGTGTTGATGGGCATGCTTGGCAAAGCAGTAAAGGAGAATGGCCATGGATAAAAAGAGAATTTTAAGAATGGCGGCGATGATAGTTTTTTACGGATCGCTATGGGGAGCCGCCGAGGCGACGCTGGGATACCTTATGCACTTCCTGCCGCCGGCAATAGCCGGGATGACGATGTTCCCGATTGCCGTTTTCATTTTAATAAAAGCGGGCAAGGCGACCGGAAGCCGTGCGTCGTTAATAGCCGTGGGCCTTGTGGCCGCGGGCATAAAGGCCGTGGATTTGCTGATACCCGGGATGATGGTGTTCAAGACGATTAATCCAATGATATCCATAGTACTTGAATCACTGGTGGTTGCCGCTGCATACCCGGTTCTGCGCGGTACGTCGGTGTGGGGCAGGATTTTGGCGGGACCCGGGATGAGCATGGGCTGGAGAAGCGGATATATCATCTATATGCTTATGCAATATCTTGTTGCCGGAAGCATGACGAAATTCATCTCCACGCCATATCTGTCGTTTGAGTTCATTGTGCTTGGCGGACTCGCCGGAGGACTTATTGTATCCGGGGTGTTGATGGCCGAACCAAGGCTGAGGGCGTCAGGCTGGAAATTCAGGCCCGCCTATGCGGTGGCCGTGCTTGCCGCGGCATTATGCCTGCAATTTTTATTATAGGTGGCAAAGTGAAGATATATGAGGAAATCATCAGGCTCCGGAATGCCGGAAAGCCATGCGTGCTGGCAACCGTAGTTGAAAAAGCTGGCGACGGACCTGTAGAGGTCGGCAAAAAAATGCTGGTTGCCGCCGAAGGGTTCGCAACAGGCACCGTGGGCGGGGGTGCTTTGGAGAGGTATGCCAGGGAAAGATGCAGGGACATCCTGGAATCACACGAAAGCCTGATGGAGAAGTACATTTTGAACGAAGGTGAAATCGTCAAGGGGGCCGGGACGCTGCCGATGGTGTGCGGGGGAACGGTTTCACTGTTTTATGAATACATAGGCCCAAGGGCGCACATATATGTTTTCGGGGCGGGACATGTAGGTCAGGCAGTTGTAAATATTCTGAGGACGATGAATTATAGCATCACGGTCATCGACGACAGGGAGGATGTCTGCGCGGCATTCGAGGGAGCCGACAGAAAGTTCAACATGTCCTTTGCGGAATTCATAGACCGGGAAGGAATAAGGGACGGAAGCTTTGTCCTTGTATGCACTCCTTCCCATGAGAATGATTACAACGTGATTTTTAAAGTCATGGAGCTTGGCCTGAAGCCTGTGTATATCGGCATGTTGTGCTCTCCCGCGAAACTCAGGGATTTTCTGACCCGGCTCAGAGACAGGTTCGGCGACAACATAAATCTGGCGAATCTGTATTCACCGGTCGGGCTGGATACGGGCGGAGGGTCCCCCTCAGAGATTGCGGTTTCAATAGCCGCTGAAATCCTTGCGGTCGACTATGGAAAGACGGGTCACAAACATATGAGGTCAACTGAGTATAGATGGTAACAATAATCACCGGAGGAATTAATTCGGGAAAAACAACCAGGCTGATGGATGAGTTTGGCAGATGCGGAAGAGGATGCGGGTTTGCCTCGGTTAAGATCATGGAGAATGGAAAAGTACAGGGGTTTGACATTCTGAACCTGTCATCCGGGGAACAAAGGCCCCTGGCCAGAAGGTCGGGCGAAACAAAAGCGGGATGGACGGAGTGCTGTTCCATGGGACCATACAGTTTTTCCCTTGATGCAGTTAAGGCCGTTGAGGAAAAAATGGAGAACTGCATCAGGGAAGGCGGTTTTACGATTTTCATTGATGAAGCCGGGCAGCTTGAATTGGAAGGAAAGTGCTTTGATGGAATACTGGAAAAGGTATTTTCAGCGGGAATCGATGTTTATATAACGGTCAGGGACAGGTACCTGAAGGAAATAATTGAAAAATACAAAATAGCGGATGCGAGGATCATAAATGTCGGCGGGAGAAAGGCATGAACTCGGTATAACCGGGGGAAAACTATATATCAACGGGAAATTCACGAAGGCGAACCTGTATGCGGACGATGGCTTGATAACCGCGATAACTTCGGAAAGCAGAAGTTGCATTCAAAGCCATGATGCAACAGGAAAAAAGGTTATGCCCGGGCTCATAGATCCGCACGTTCACTTTTCATTGCGTTCAGGCGGGCATGTTTCATGCGATGACTTTCGAAGCGGGTCAGCGGCCGCCGCATTCGGAGGAATCACCACATTCATAGATTTCCTGGATCCGGTGTCGACAGCCGGAGAGCTTGATTCCGCGCTTTTGTCCAGAAAAGCGGAAGCGGCGGAAAGCGCGGTGGATTATTCATTCCATGCGACTGCCGCGAATCCCGCGGGCAACACTGAGGAAATTGCAAATGGGCTAAAAAGGCTCGGAATCAATAGCCTGAAGATCTTCACAACATATTCCGAATCGGGAAGACGGACGTATGACAGGGAAATAGCCGAGCTTTTGAAATTGTCCGAACTGCACGGATTCGTTCTCATGGTTCATGCCGAGGACGATGATATGGTCGGAATTAAACCGCTTCACACGATAAGGGACCTTCCAAAGGCCAGAAGCCAGAAGGCGGAATCATCGCAGGCGCTTAAGCTTGCAGGCATGGTCGTTGAATTCGGCGGCGGGATCTATATGGTTCATACAAGCAGCGGCAAAACGGTGAGGGCATTGCTAAAAAAACACCGCGGTCTGCTTGGAAATAGGTTTCATATTGAAAGCTGCCCGCATTACTTTGCGCTGGATGATAATGTTTACAGGAAGAAAGACGGGGAACTCTATGCGATGGTCCCGCCCCTCAGGAGCCGCGGCTCAAGGAAACTGCTGAAAAGACTGGCGCGGCATGTGGAGACAATAGGGACCGACCATTGTCCGTATATGAAAGACGAGAAGAAAAAGACCAGTCTTTTGGAAATACCCATGGGAATCGGCACAATCGAGAATTCCTTTGCAGTAATGCATGGGATCATCGGCGACCGTGCACTGGACATGATGAGCAGGAGGCCGGCCGAGATCTTCGGGCTTTTTCCCAGAAAAGGGATCCTCGCGGTAGGGTCGGATGCGGATATTGTAATATACGATGATTCCGCTAACAGGGAACTGGATGCCGGCCGCTCCGCGTGCGATTATTCGGTGTACGAAGGATTCAAAACCAACATATGCATAGAAAAAGTTTTTTGCAGGGGAAGGATCGTAGTTGACGAAGGCAGTCTTATGGAAGGATATGGGACATGTTTGCTCTGATTAATGCAAGGATATATGATTTTTCGGATTATATGGAAAATGGATATGTCTTGTTCGATGAAAAAATTTCAAAGACCGGCGGCATGAAGGATTTCGTTGACAAAGGCCACCGGATTATAGATGGAAGCGGATGCCTCGTGATGCCTTCCCTTGCCGTGGCGCACACGCATATGTATTCAGCTTTTGCAAGGGGAATGAACATACCTTTTGATCCGAGGAATTTTCAGGATATACTGGAGCAGTTATGGTGGAAGCTTGATGCGCATCTGGATCATGACGGGATATACCTGAGCGGATTGATATCCGCAGGCGAATATGCATGCAACGGCGTCACTGCAATCATCGACCATCATGCGAGCGGGCTCATCAGAGGTTCCCTCGCCCTTTTGAAAAAAGCCGTCGCAGAGGCGGGAATCAGGGGAATGTTCTGTTTTGAAACGAGCGACAGGTTCGATGCAGACGCGTGCATATATGAAAACTCGGCGGACGGCGACATGTTCGGGCTGCATGCATCCATGTCGCTTTCGGAGGAAACGCTCCGCAAGGTAAGCAAGGCCATAGGCGGCAAGCCCATCCATATACATGCGGCTGAAAGTCTGGTTGACCAGGAACACTGCATCAGGCATTACGGGGAAAGGGTGGTCGAAAGACTCGCCCGGCACGGATTGCTTAAGAAAGGTTCGATCCTGGCGCACTGTGTACATGTAAATGAAAACGAGGCCGCCCTCATGGCATTGAACGGATGCAGCGCGGCGCTCAATGCACAGTCAAATATGAACAACGCCGTCGGACTAACGGATTACAGGATGCTGAAGAATAGCGGGGTACGCTGCCTGGTCGGAAACGACGGCATGTCCATGGGAATCGCCGGGGAATGGGTCTCGCTTCTTCTCGCGATGAAGCACAGTTATATGTCACCGACGGCTTTCGGATTGAAGGACCTGATGGATGTCATGGATAACAATTATAATTTCATCAACGATGCCATGAATATAAGGATAGGAAGAATCAGGAAGGACTACGATGCCGACATCCTGATGATTCCATACGACCCGCCCACGCCGATGAATGAAAGCAACGCATTCGCTCATATTATCCACGGGCTGGCCGGGGGGTTCAAGCCGCGGCATGTATGGTGCGGTGGACGGATGATAGTAATGGATTATAAAAACACCAATGTTTCCAAAGAAATATATATAGACGCAAGAAAAGCCGCCGGGAGACTATGGAAGAGTATAAATGGAGGCGAAGCCGATGAACAGACTTGAAACGAGATTCGACGGTTTGGTGCTTAGGAACCCGTTGATGCCGGCTTCCGGCCCGCTTACGGGGGACCTTGAAAAACTGGTGTTCATGCAAGGTCAGGGAGTGGGAGCCGTGGTTACAAAGACAATATCGGTAAAGGCCGCCATTGTACCCAGGCCGTGCATATACGGAGGCAGGGACCACGTGATGAATTCCGAACTGTGGTCGGAATACCCGATGGAAAAATGGACGGATGAGATATTGCCCGGATACATGAAGGAAAAATCCACGCCCCTTATTGTAAGCGCGGGATATTCAAGGGAGGACATGGAGAAACTGATCCCGGCGCTCGAAGGCTTTGCGGATGCATTCGAAATATCGACGCATTATGTTGGAAAGGACCTTGAGGTAATTTCAAGGACCGTAAGAACCATCAGGGAAAGCACGGATAAGCCTGTATATATGAAGATCAGTCCGCACATTCCCGACCCGGTGATGTTTGCGCAGGCGGTCAGGGAAGCCGGGGCAACCGGCGTTGCAGCGATTAATTCGCTGGGGCCGACAATGAACATAGACATCGCGACAAGAACGGTGAATTTCGGAGGGAGCAGCGGGTTTTCCTGGACATCCGGTCCTGTCATAAAGAACCTTGCGCTTGCAATCGTGTATAAAATCAAGCAGGCGATGCCGGACTTCACCGTAATCGGAACCGGAGGGATACAAAGCGCCGATGATATCATTGAGTTTCTTCTCGCCGGGGCCGACGGCGTCCAGATGCTTTCGGGCGCGCTTCTAAAGGGAAAGGGACTGTATTCAAAAATAATAGACGATCTGCCGCGGGTTCTTGACAAATACGGATTTGACAGCATAAGCGACACAATACGCGCCCAGCTCGTAATAAAAACCGGGATGAAACCGGTAGTGCCGGTGCTTGACGAAGAAAAATGCACTCATTGCAGGATTTGTGAGAAGGTATGTCCATACTTTGCAATAGAGTATGAAGGTAAAATAATTTTCGATGAAGGAAAATGCTTCGGTTGCGGACTTTGCATTTCAAAATGCCCCGCGGACGCATTGTCCTGAAGGGAGGATGCATGTCTGATATAAGCAAATCCATTCCAAAGTCCGACAGCGCGGGGAAAATAGCCGGCGAAACGATTTATATCGGCGATATGGTACTTGACGATATGCTTCATGCCATGACGCTGAGATCGGTTCATGCCAAGGCAAGGATAAAAAGCATCCGGCTGCCGGAAATGCCCGAAGGATATTTCATCGTGGATCACCGGGATATTCCCGGGGATAACTGCGTAAACATTATTTTCGATGACATGCCTGTGTTTGCAGACGGAAAAGTCAATTATATAGGAGAGCCGATACTTCTCGCGGCAGGGCCAAAAAGGAAGAAAGTAAAGGAAATCATCGATTCGATCGAGGTTGAATATGAGCCGTCGGAGCCTGTCTTCGGGTATTCGAAAAGCGTGGTGCATCATGAATTTGAAAAAGGCGATGCTGCAAGCGTGTTTTGCAAAGCCGAAAGGATTATCAAAGGTTCATACTCCACGGGTTATCAAGAGCACATATACATGGAGCCGCAGGGGGTCATCGGCCTGTATGAAGACAATAAAACAACGGTAATAGGCTCCATGCAATGTCCGTACTACATAAAAAACGCCGTGGTCAGGACACTTGGGACCGGACAGGAAAATGTAAGGGTCATCCAGGCGGCCACAGGCGGTGCATTCGGCGGGAAGGAAGAGTTTCCCTCTCTCATGGGATGCCAGGCCGCCGTGGCGGCGAACAAGACCGGGAAGCCGATAAAATTGATATATGAAAGAACGGAGGATATAGAAACAACGACGAAAAGACATCCTTCGCGAATTGATTTCGAGGCCGCGGCCGGTGAGGACGGGTCAATCGAAGCATTGAGGGTCCGGGTATTCCTTGACAGCGGGGCTTACATAGGGCTTTCGGGGGTCGTTCTGCAAAGGGCGATGATTGCGGCGAGCGGGGTCTACACAATATCAAACCTGTCCGTATCCGGGGATGTGTACGAGACCAATACGGTGCCCAACGGAGCATTCAGGGGATTCGGGGCTCCGCAGATGTTTTTTGCGATAGAGATGTTCATCCATCATTTTGCCATTGAGACGGGGCAGGATCCGCTTGCACTCAGGAAAAGGCATCTTGCATCCATGGGGGACCCGACATCAACGGGCGGCACCTTCAGGGATCCGATAATAATGGGGGACATGATTCAAAAGGCAATTGATATGTCGGGGTATGACGAAAAAATCGCCGAATATTCCAAACCGGGCGACCACAGAGGCATAGGCATGTCCTGGGTCCTGCACGGATGCGGCTTCACTGGAAGCGGCGAGCAAAAGCACATCAAGGCGGTAGTGCGCCTAAGGAAGGAAAAGGACGATATGGTCACGATACTTGCCGCCAATACCGAGATGGGGCAGGGGGCAATGACCACACTTCGAAAGATAGCCGCCGGAGTTCTTGGGATTCCCATAGAAAAAGTCATCTACAACAATCCGGATACGGACTTGGTTCCGGACTCCGGGCCTACGGTGGCATCAAGAACAGTCATGATAGTAGGAGGACTCATAGCACGGGCCGCAAGGCAGCTGAAGGAAAAGTGGGTGCCCGGAAAGGAAATACTCGTTGAAGAAAGGTACCGGCAGCCGGATTACATTGAGTGGGACGAGGATAAGCTCAGGGGAGATGCATATCCGGCATATTCATGGGGCGTCAATGTGGTTGAGGTTGAGGTAAGCCCGGTGACGTACGAGGTTGACCTGAAGGGAATATGGGCTGTTTATGATATAGGGAAGGCCATTGATGAAAGGATAATAATCGGTCAGGCCGAGGGGGGGCTTTCGCAGGGAATCAGCTATGGAATGACCGAGGTAATGGAATGCAGGGAAGGAAGGATACAGCAAAGAAACATGACCGACTACATCATCCCCACGGCGGGCGACTGCATACCCATGGAAATCGTCATAATGGACAATCCTTATCCCCTGGGCCCGTATGGGGCGAAGGGGGCGGGAGAATTGCCACTGGTGGGAGGAGCTCCCGCTGTGGCGCTGGCAATAGAGAATGCGATAGGAAAAAGGATCGACAGGATACCGGCGACGCCGGAATATATTATGGAGCTTATGGAAAATGGCTGAAATCAGATTCATTCTAAATGGCGCGGAAACGGTTGTGAACGAAGACCCGACGATGAGGCTGCTTGATGTGCTTCGCGACCTCATGGGACTTACCGGGGCAAAGGAAGGCTGTGGCGAAGGCGAATGCGGGGCATGCTCGGTCCTGGTCGACCATGATATTGTAAACTCGTGCATCATGCCGCTTGGAAATGCGGCGGGCAGGGACATCATGACCATCGAGGAGTTCAGTAAAACGGAAAGATATAATGTTATCAGCCGGGCTTATGAGGATGCAGGCGCCGTACAATGTGGTTTTTGCATACCCGGCATGATAATCGCCACGGAATCGCTGCTCAACAAAAACCCGCATCCGTCGGAAATCGAAATACGCGACGGACTCTCTGGCAATCTTTGCCGCTGCACGGGATACAATATGATTGTAAAAGCCATACAGCTTGCGGCGGAAAGGGGCGATGGATTATGGTGAGGTCATATATCCCTAAATCATACGGGGAAGCGCTGGATATCCTTTCAAAAGGTGATTTAACCATAATGGCGGGCGGGACGGACCTTATGGTTAAGAAACGTAACCGCGCGGGGCTTTTGCCTTCTTTTCAAAAGGATGTGCTCTTTTTATCGGGAATAAAGGAATTGTCTTACATTAATAAAGAGAACTCATCGGTTCGCATAGGCTCAATGACAACGCTTGAGGAAATTTTATATTCCAAACAAATACCGTCGCTTCTGAGAGAGGCCGCGGCCATAATGGCATCGCCGGGAATCAGGCACACGGCGACTCTTGGCGGAAACATTGGCAATGCCTCCCCCGCGGGCGACACGCTTCCGGTTCTTTATCTGTATAATGCCATGATAATCATTGAAAGCAAAAGGCAAACGCGGGAGGTTCCGATCGAGGAATTCATAACCGGTCCGGGGAGAACGACGTTCGGCCCGGGCGAGCTGATCAAGGAAATCGTATTGGAAGAAGCAAAATTCAATGTACTTTATTATAAAAAAATAGGGGGAAGGAAAACGGATGCGATATCAAAGGTATCGTTTGCCGCAGGGGCATTTGCAAGAAACGGCATTGTTGAGGATATACGCATGGCTTTCGGGGCTGTCTCGCCAAGAGTGGCAAGGGACAGAGGGATTGAAGATTCAATAAAGGGAACCCCGGCGGCGGGGATTTTGGACCTGGCCGAAGAAATCAGGAATGGTTATGGGAATATCATCAATCCCATTGACGACCAGCGGTCCAATGCGAAATACAGAAAGAAATGCTGCATGAATATGATCGACGATTTCCTGGGAAAGGTTTTTGCCGAACAATGAAGCATACGGAGGAACAAAAGTGATTGGTGAAAAAATAAGGCGCAGGCGGAACGAAGTGGGAATGAGCATGAAAGTCATGGCTGAAAAGACAGGGTTGACGCCCGGTTTCATCAGCCAGGTCGAAAGGGACATTACGGAGCCTTCCATAACATCACTGAGAAAAATAGCGGAGGCGCTGGAAGTTGCCGTCTTCTACTTTTTCACGGAAGAAAAAAGCACGGGGATAGTCGTCAGAAAAGACCATAGGCAGAGCCGTAAATTCCCTGCATCCCACCTGACATATGAGCTGTTGTCGCCCGACCTCAACCGCCGGATGGAAATGTTCATGGCGTCCCTGGATCCGGGTGCCCGGACATGTGATGAACCGCTCGCCCACAATGGGGAAGAGGTTACGCATGTCCTGGAAGGCACGATGTGGATCAAGATCGGTTCGGATGAATATACCCTTAAGGCAGGGGACACGATTTATTATTTTTCCAGCATACCCCATAAAATAGTGAATACGGGAAACGGCATATTGAGATTTATTTCAACGATAACGCCGCCGATGTTTTAGAGTGAGGGAGATTGGAGGATGAATATGAACAGGATTCAATTGGCAAAGGCGGCAAGGGGAGGCATGAAGGCCGACCTGGTGCTTAAGAATTGCTCGATAATAAATGTTTTCACTGGGAAAATTGAATCCGGGGACATTGCGCTTTATGACGGCTGCATTGCGGGAATAGGCGAATATAATGGCAAGACGGAAGTTGACATAAAGGGGAAATATGTTTGCCCGGGTTTCATTGACGGTCACGTCCATATCGAATCCTCCATGCTGACTCCGCCGCAATTTGCAAAATCAGTGATACCAAAGGGAACCACCACGGTAATCGCGGACCCCCATGAAATTGCCAATGTATGCGGGGCGGCCGGAATCGAGTTCATGCTTGACAGCAGCAAGGGACTTCCGCTTGATGTGTTCATAATGCTTCCCTCGTGCGTACCGTCGACGGAATTTGAAAACTCCGGGGCCGATTTATCAGCGGACAGCCTTGCCCCGTTGATGGACAGGGACAGGGTGCTTGGCCTGGGAGAGATGATGAACTACCCGGGGGTGCTCTCGGGGAACAAGAAAGTCTACGAAAAGCTTGAACTGGCGGGGGGCAGGCGGATAGACGGCCATGCACCGGATATCGGCGGAAAGGAACTGAATGCATACATAGCAGCCGGAATAAAGACTGACCACGAATGCACACGTGTGGATGAAATGCTTGAGAAAGTAAGCCGGGGAATGTATGTTCACATACGCGAGGGCTCGGCCACAAGAAATCTCGGGGTGCTTATAAATGGCGTGGATAAAAACAATCTGAGAAGACTCATGTTTTGCACGGATGACAAACACCCAAGGGACATAAAAAGGGAAGGCCATATCAATTACAATGTCAGGTCCGCGGTTGCAGGCGGGATAGACCCGGTTGATGCAATCATCATGGCGACGCTGAACACTGCCGAATGCTATGGCCTTGGGGACAGGGGGGCCGTGGCGCCCGGGTATATCGCAGACCTTCTCGTCATAGAGAATCTTGAGAATATGGCAGTGGGCAAAGTTTATAAAAAAGGAAAGCTTGTCGCCGAGGACGACATGGCGCTTTTCGAACCAAAGGCAAGAAAAGACCCGCGGGTCCTTAATACGGTGAAGCTTCCCGAAGACAAGCCTTTGAGGCTTGACCTGAACCTGAAATCCGATGTCGTCAAGGTAATACAGATAGTCAAGGATAATGTTGTTACAAAAAAAGTAATAAGAAAAGTAGATACTGTGAAAGGAATATACAAAAATAATGCCAAGCTGGACATACTCAAGCTTGCGGTAATTGAAAGACACAAAAGAACTGGCAACATAGGCCTGGGCCTGGTGGAGGGATATGGGTTGAAAAACGGGGCGGTGGGCCTTACCATAGCACATGATTCGCATAATATAATCGTAATAGGGGATAACGATGCGGACATGCTTGCTGCGGTCGAGGAATTGAGGAAATGCGACGGGGGGATCACCATATGCTCTGGCGGCAAGGTTCTTGAGACCCTGAGACTTGAGGTCGCGGGACTGATGACTGATTCCCCGATAGATGAAGTAGAGGACAAAATAGATGGAATGACCCGGATCGCCTGGGGAATGGGGGTGAACGGGGGAATTGACCCGTTCATCACGCTTTCATTCCTTGCCCTTCCGGTTATTCCCGAAATCAAGCTGACGGACCGGGGTTTGTTCGACATAACGACTTTCGGCTTTGTCAGCACCGAAGAATAATCAAACAGTTGCCCTGGGCAATTGTTTGATTATGCCGGATAGTTATGCTAATATTTAGTCAGGCTTAATATGTTTAGTAAAGCTAAAGGATGGCGCTTATATGTCCAATGTTTCAGGGTATGAGTGCACTGTATGCGCAAGGCAATACAGCGCAGGGAATAATCTCCTTACCTGCCCGGTATGCGGCGAGACAGGCATTCTTGAAATAATGTATGACTATTCTTCCCTTGGCCGGGTCATGACAAGGAAATTCCTGGAGGGAAACCGGGATTATTCCATGTGGAGATACAAGGCCGCCATTTCCCTGGATCCCGGCGACACGCACAGGCATCTCAGGGTTGGCTGGACACCGCTTTACAAGTCAAACAGACTTGCGTCCGATCTATGCATCAAGGAACTATATATAAAAGATGAAGGAGTGAATCCGACTGCATCGCTAAAGGACAGGGCGTCGGCTGTTGCGGCCGCCGGCGCTCTTGCCGAGGGAAATGATACGGTTGCATGCAGTTCGACGGGCAATGCAGCCTCGTCGCTTGCAGGGAATGCCGCAAGGCTGGGATTGAAGTCCATGATTTTCGTACCGGAACGGGCTCCGCAGGGAAAGCTCGCGCAGCTGCTTGTTTTCGGAGCAAGGGTGATTGCGGTCAAGGGGAATTACAGACAGACATTCGAATTATCGTCAAAAGCGATAGAGAAATGGGGATGGTACAACAGAAATGCAGCGATCAATCCGCATCTGGTCGAAGGAAAGAAAACGGCCGCAATGGAAATCGCGGAGCAGCTCGGTTGGAAGGTCCCCGACTGGGTGGCGGTTTCCGTAGGCGACGGATGTACCATCGCAGGAGTTTACAAAGGGTTTTTCGATCTGATGAACATAGGTCTGATTGATAGGATCCCAAGGCTCCTGGGCGTCCAGTCCGATGGTTGCAGTCCTTTTGTAACTGCGCATTTGACTAATAAACCGATGGAACCTGCAAAGGAAAACACAATCGCAGACAGCATATCGGTCGGCATTCCCAGAAA
>JAFGQE010000010.1 GCA_016935835.1 Clostridia bacterium
AAGATGATAATGAAGCGGGCGGGGAGCCTTCCGCACGGGCTGATTAACAATATCCCGGAAAAACTGGGATATAAAGGCGAGAAGCTGGTTGAATACGTGGAATGGCTTTCAGCAAGGATAAAGAATCTGGGGGGTGTGGGTTATGACCCCGTAATCCACATTGATGTATACGGCACCATCGGGATGATCTTCGGCGATGATTATTCCGCAATGATAGATTATTTCGCGAAGCTGAAGAAAGCCGCCGGCGGCTTCAGGTTCAGGCTGGAGGGTCCTGTGGACGCAGGGGGGCGCGGGGCGCAGGCCGAGGCGCTTGCGAAACTTGCGCGGATGACCGGCCAAAGGCTGGACGGCTTTGAGATAGTCGCCGACGAGTGGTGCAACACGCTGGAGGACATCAAGTATTTCGCGGACAACAAATCAGGCCACATGATACAGATAAAGACGCCGGACCTCGGTGGAATCAACAACACCGCGGAGGCCGTGCTGTATTGCAAACAGAGGAAGATCGGCGCATACCAGGGCGGGACGTGCAATGAGACCGACATATCCTCGCGGGTGTGCGTCCATGTTGCGATGGCCTGTTCGCCGGACCTTATCCTTGCCAAGCCCGGGATGGGCGTGGATGAGGGATTCATGATAGTTTATAACGAAATGCAGCGCATCCTTGCGCTAAGGGGGAGGACCGCATGAAGGAAATGAAGATACTGTCCCCGACGGGAATACTGGGCTATGGATTCCCCAGGGCGTCATTTGAGAAAGGCATGGCCATGAAGCCCGATGCTATAGCGGTGGATGCCGGGTCCACGGACCCGGGGCCCTATTACCTTGGCGCAGGTGTATCATTCACGGACAGGGCGTCGGTCAAAAGGGATCTTGAAATATTGATAAACGGCGCCCTTGAAAATCATATCCCGCTGCTTGTGGGAACTGCGGGCGGGAGCGGGGCGGACGTGCATCTGAAATGGTGCCTTGATATTGTCGGGGAGATAACCGGCGGCAGGGATGTTAAGGTCGCGTACATATCGGCTGAAGTAAGCAAGGAAAAGGCGGTGTCCGCATTTGAAAAAAATGAACTGACGCCGTTGGCGGCAGTGCCTGTAATAACAAGCGGCGATATCAAGGATGCAACAAGGATAGTTGCACAGATGGGAAATGCGCCTTTTATAAAAGCACTGGATGAGGGGGCAGACATCGTAATTGCAGGCAGGGCCTACGACCCCGCCGTTTTCGCCGCATTGCCGATAAAGGCGGGATATGACCCCGGCCTCTCCCTTCACATGGGCAAGATACTTGAATGCGCATGCATTGCGGCGACCCCCGGAAGTGGAAGCGACTGCATGATGGGATGCATAGGAAAGGACTATTTTACAGTGTTTCCGCTTAATGAAAAGAGAAAATGCACCGAGCTTTCGGTTGCGGCGCATACACTTTATGAGAAGTCCGACCCATACATGCTGCATGGTCCGGACGGGGTGATTGATCTGAAGGAAAGCAGTTTCGAACAGCTGGACGAAATTTCCGTAAGGGTCAGGGGAACGAAGTTCATTCCCGCGGCCAAACCCATGGTAAAGCTCGAAGGCGCCAGGAAGGCGGGATACCGGACCGTTTCGATTGCCGGCACAAGGGATCCTGTAATGACAGGAAGCATCGACAGCATCCTTGATGCGGTAAGGGAAGCGGCTGAAAGTAATTTTGCGGGCGCAATAAAAGGGTACGACCTCAGCTTCAAGGTCTATGGTAAAAACGGTGTCATGGGAGAACTCGAGCCGGTCAGGCAGACGGCGTCGCATGAACTGGGAATCATAATCGATGCGGTCGCGGCCACGCAGGACGAGGCGAACACAATATGCTCGTTCGCACGCTCAACATTGCTTCATTACGGTTATCCGGGAAGGATATCCACCGCCGGCAACCTTGCTTTTCCATATTCGCCTTCTGATTTCAAGGCGGGCGCCGTTTATGAATTCTGCATATACCACCTGATGCCGTATGAAGAGGGAATGTTCAAGGTGAAATGGATGGGGGACGATTATGAAAGTTAATCTGATTGATATCGCGGATGTAATCAGGAGCAAGAACTCGGGTCCATACGAGCTCACGATGGACGTTATTTTCAAGGACAGGAATGTCTATGAAAAGGTGCTGGAAAGCGGACAGTTCAACAAGAAGCTCATTGCCGGACTGTATTCCATTGATGAAAGCGATGTTGCCGGAATCGTGGAATTCATCCCGGCAAAGGCAATCAAGGCGACGATCAAGAGGAAGATAGTGTCCGGGAGCATCGGCGACACGGATGTTTACGGGGCCCAGCAGCACGCGCCATTGCTCGGCATCGTTTTCGACCTGGGGGAGGGATGACATGAATACTTATTTATTGCAGGAACAGCTGATGCATGCCACATATTTTGCACCAAGGGGAAGAAAAAGGCTGTATAACCTCGGGCATCAGCTTTCACAGAGGCATCTGAATGCATCTGACCAGATAATAGGGTTCATAGGTGACTCAGGCGCGGGCAAATCGAGGCTGATAGCCGGGATGTTCCCGGGACTTGAGCTGACGAACGACGACGAGGGTGTGAACGTCAGGCCGCTGCCTCTTTTGGATGGACTGGAAAGCGGTTTCTTCAGCAGCCATACTTATCATGTGGATGTGCGTTTTGAATCAGCGTTCAAGCAAATGAGTCTGCTTGCGGAAGCCGTCCGCAAGGCGGTAAGCATGAATAAAAGGGTCATTATCGAGCATTTTGAGCTGATTTACGATAATCTCGGCCTAGATGCGGATATAATGATCGCCATCGGAGAGGAAGTCATTGTAACAAGGCCCACGGTCCTTGGACCAAAGCCGGCTGCCCTGGCAAAGACAGTTTTCAAATCATTGAAATACAGAAAAATGGCCCATACGGCGGAGGACCTGACCAACATGGTGCTTGAAAACGATTACGACTTCGCCCATGCGCCCATTCACGGCGATATAAGGCATGGATTCCTCCTTGAATTCGACGAGCGTCCGGTGGTGCCCATCCAGGAGCTCGAGGACAAGGTGCTGGCCTTAATCAAGCAGGACATACCGGTCGAGTATCTTGACGACGAGCACATCGGCATCGGCGCCACAACCCAGTATCATTGCACCGGACCCAGGCTGCATGTCAGGAGCACAGGTGAGATAGAGAACTTCCGCCTCGAGAAAGACTATATCTTCAATCCAAAGGACAAGATATACCTGCTGGTAGGCCGTGTCGGCGAACCCGATTCCACTGAATACTGACACAAAAGCACCCGCCTTCAAACAGTTGCATTCAAACAGTTGCCTTGGGCAACTGTTTGATTTTTATGCATG
>JAFGQE010000107.1 GCA_016935835.1 Clostridia bacterium
ACGATTCTTTCTTTTTGTTCCAGCAAGGTATGGATTTCCTCCGGATAAACTGCCTTGACGGTAAAAAGAGGTGCACCTTTGTCATTTTCTTCAAAATCAAACCCCGCCGATTCCTTGACAACCAAACAATTTTCATGGCTGGAAAGGCATGTCATTATCCACTCAAGATGGCCCGACGCCCCCATGACTTTGCCCGCATTGATCCTGCCATTCCTCGTTCTGCCTTTCAACAGCCATTTGACCGAATCCCTCTCGAAATTATCCGAGTATCCTGTAATTACAAGTTTTTCCCTGGCTCTTGTAAGAGCGACATAAAGTATGCGCATTTCCTCTGCAAGTCCTTCAAGCTCGGCCTTTACCTGGATGCTTTTTTTAGGTGCCGTTACCAGCCAGAATCCTTTTTCCGAATTTATATAATTAGGCCCGAATCCCATCTCCCTGTCATATATTATCGTTTCCCTGCTTTCAGATTTGTTGAATTTCTTTCCGCAACCCGAAAGTATAACAACGGGGAACTCAAGCCCCTTGCATTTATGTATGCTCAGAATCCTCACGACATTGCTGTTTTCCCCATAAATCGACGCCCCCTCCGCATCCCCTTCCCTTTCAATATGCGCCTCAATATATCTCAGAAAAGCGAACAAACCCGTCACTGTGCTTTTTTCGAATTCCCCCGCCATCTCGAAAAGCTTCCTGAGATTTGACTGCTTGGACTCCAGGCTTATGCCGTCGGAAGGGTTATAGAAATAACCGGTTTCCTGCATTATCATCCAGAGAAGCCTGTAAACAGGCGTTCCTATTGAAACTTTCCTGTAGTCTTCGACTGTTTTTATAAATCCCTGGATTTTTTTCTCCAGTTTGATATTGCCTTTATATTTGCGTATCGAATCGTAATAGGAATCATTCTGTGAACCTACTTTTATAAGCGCCAGCTCCTTATCTGTAAAACCGAATATCGATGATCTCATGACGGATATCAAAGGAATGTCCTGCCTTGGGTTGTCGATTATTCCCAAAAAGGCAAGCATTACCGCAATTTCGGTTTCACCGAAAAAATCCGAATTACCGTCTGCATATGCAGGGATGCCCATGGCTTTTAATTGTTCGACATAAACTCCGGAAGTTTTTTTGACGGTCCTTAATAAAATGGTTATATCCCTTGGTTCAACCGGCCGTTCCTTTTTGTTCTTCCGGTCTGTTATCATAAGCCCTGAATTTAAAATGCCGATGATTTCCATGCCTACGACGGCCGCTTCCTTTTTCTCCTTGGTAATATCATCAGTAAAAATATCATCATCTTTTCCGCATATTATCCTTACATCAACCGGATACCCCTTTCCATTTCCCTCAGGGTACTCTATTCCCGGTTTCAGTGAGACGGTTTCATTATAGTCAAGCCCGGCTGTTTCAACCGACATGATTTTTGAAAAGATGTAATTTGTGAAATCGAGCACTGGCTTTCTGCTTCTATAATTTCTATAAAGCTCTACTCTGACTTCGGCGTCCTCCCGGTTATCTGAATATTTATTGTATTTCTCAAGAAAAATCTCAGGCATTGCCTGCCTGAATTTGTATATGCTTTGCTTGACATCGCCTACCATGAATACGTTCCTGGCTTCTTCTTTCTTTTTGGAAACCAGATTTAGAAGCCTTTCCTGTATCGGGTTGCTGTCCTGATACTCATCGACAAGAATCTCTTCAAACCTGTTCCTGTACATTTCACCTGCTTCAGATTCCAAACATTCAAGGGCAAGGTGTTCCAGGTCGTTATAATCGAGTATCCCCTTCTTGTTCTTAAGCGAGTAGTATTCACCATCGAGTCTGACAGTCATTTCCGCAAGGCACGCCATCATCGGGGACAGGTCCTCGAAATTTTTGAAAATTTCAGACGAATCTCCCGAAATCATTGCGGCAATTTTTTTTAAGTCTTCCTTTACGCCATTGCGAACTTCCTTTACCAATGCCTGTATATCCTTGTTTGCGTTTTTCGAGGCCCTTGACAGCACTGAAAATTCAATGTTCCGCAACTCTTGACTGCATCCGTCCCAGTTTCCCTTATCAAAGGCCTCGGAAATCTCCCCGAGCATAATCATGTCCAGTGACAATGTTGAAAAATACCCTGTGAAGTTGGCATCATCCTTGATAAGCGACATTATGTCGGCTGTTTCCGCAATCAGACCCTGAAGCTTGATCTGAGCATAATACAGCAATTCCCTTCCCCATTCGGTTTTGCCGAAATCATCCGCCCTTTTTTCAAACATAGCCGCTTTTTCATATAACCAGTCTCTGTAACCGGGCATGCTCCTTATGTATTTATACAATCCCTTGACAAGCCTTGCCAGCGCAGAGTCGTCCCGCCCCCTGCCATAATTATCCACAAGACGCCTGAATGCTTCCGTTGAAGTTTCAAACATCGAATCAAACATTGCTTCAATGGCCTCGTCTATCAATACCTCTGATTCCATTTCATCGCAAACTCCAAAGGCCGGGTTAATGTCCAGAAGTTGATAGTTGCTGCGAATGACATCTGAACAAAAGGAATGTATTGTCGATATATTGGATTGACCCAAAAGAATAAGCTGCCTCCTGAGCCTCGCATTCCCCGGATCTTTTTTAATCCTGTCGGACAGAGCCGCCCTTACCCTTTCCTTCATTTCCGCCGCCGCAGCCTTGGTGAAGGTTACGATAAGCATTCTGTCAATGTCAACGGCTCTTTTTTCATCAGTCGCCATTCTTACTATACGCTCCACAAGAACAGCCGTCTTTCCGGTGCCCGCTGATGCGGAAACCAGAAGGTTCTTATCCCTGAGGTTTATCGCGGCTTCCTGTTCAATTGTAAATTTCACGTCGCTCATCATTTTCCCCAAACAACATCTTCATCCCGTATTTCCCTTATGTGCCTAAGTCTGCACGCCGGTTTTCTGTCATCAAAACCGCATATGCTTTTAAATTCGCAAAAATTGCACGCCCTGTATGATTTAATGTTCACCGGCTCCGCCTTATAATGACCTGCAAATATTTTTTTTGCGTTTTCAACGATGATTTCACCCACGCGCTCAATCATTGTCTCAATTTGCCGGGAGGACATGACCTTTGACGACAATGAACCATCGCTTTTAATCCTGACCGGAATATTCTTGCTTTGAACATCAAAATCCGAATCCATGGCCTTGATTATGTCGGTTTCACCAAGCGTATAGCCCTCAAGTTTTGCCTCATTCAGGATATTCATATATATTTCATCCAAACCTGTCCCATAGGCAACCTTTACTATGGGTTTTTCAGCCGTGAAATAATACATTCCTGCGGGGATTGTTCCGCTGTGATTCCCATATGCCATCAGGTACGCCGCCAACTGAATGTCCAGGCCTTCGTTTATCCGGTATAGCTTCATAACCCTCCCTGAGGATTTGTAATCAATTATTCTGAAATATTCCTTGTCATTGACAATGGCTGCATCCACCCTGTCAATCCTGCCCTTCAGGTATATCCTTGAATCACCGGCTATAAAATACGGTGCTTGAATCTGCCTGTTTCTTCCAAATGCAGCTTCAAACTGAACCGGCCTGAAGATTCCGGTTATTATTTGATTCCTTAGAATAAAATAAGAATCAACGGCCCTTTTTACTATCCTTTCCCCAAGATATTCCCTGCGCCCGTCCCTGCTGAAAACCTTTCTGAGCCTTAGGCCCGAGTATGCCTTTGCGGCTGATTCCATGCATTCCTCATAATTGAATTCCTCTTTATCCTTGAATTCAGATGCCAGGTGCTTAAGCAGGTCATGAAGCATGCTGCCGACATCAGGGGGCGAAACCCCGTACGCCGCCCTTGGTTCCGCCCGGAGTGCATTTTTGGCGAAGAACTTGAACGGGCACTCAACATAAGATTCAATGCCTGTTGGACTTGTCTCAATCAGTTCCCCGAACAACTTCCTTGTAATTTCTGAAAATTCCAGTTCAGGAATCGTTTCTTCCAAGAGAGCATTATTATTTGTGAAGCCGTTTTCTCCATACCATCTTTCAAGGTCAGTTCCTTTGTTAATGTCTTGGTTAAGGGCTGTCAGACCCGAAATCGGAGTCAATATATATTCCTCGGGGCTGATATCTTCATCTGTTTGTTCATATAAATCCGCAAATAAGTCTGCGACCCTGTCTATGAAACCTGATTTTCTTCTTGCGCTTCCATCAGATGCAGATGTTGAATAACTTGCATAAATTGATTCCGAAGGCAATGCGAGCAGATTGTATATATCAATCTGGCTGTTTATTGCCGCCGTCTTGGTGTCGTCAGCTATTTCAAGGCCCGAATTCTTTATTTCAAGCCGGTCCCTGTCCGTCAGCAAACCTTCGTTTATTACGGATTCCGGGAATCCCGGATCGTTGGCGCCTATAACCATGAGCATCTTGATATTGTTGCCGAATGCATTGCTTACCTTTCCGGCAAAAACGGTATCATTTCCGGGGGGTATCAAGCCTATTCTTTTTTGCAACAGCGCTATTTCGATGAATGCCCTGTATTTCTCAATCGTCTGCTTTTTATGACCGGATATTGTATTGATCTGATCAAATATATCCATTAATATATTCCAGCTTTGCCTTAGTTCGTCAGAATAGTCAAGCCTGCCTTCTGAAGCCGCATCAAGAGAATCCTGCTTGATTCTTTCAAACACATTGTTCCGAA
>JAFGQE010000108.1 GCA_016935835.1 Clostridia bacterium
CGCGTATTTCATCAGAATCAAGGTCGCAAACATAGGCGTCGCCGTTTTTTATAAGCCTCACCGCATATTCATGGCATTGGTCGAAATACTCCGAGGCATAGAAAACCCTGTCATGCCATTTGAATCCAAGCCAGGCGATGTCTTCCTTTATGGCATCGACATATTCCTTCTTTTCAAGTATGGGGTTTGTGTCGTCCATCCGAAGATTGCAAAGCCCGTTGTACTTTTCCGCAGTTGCGAAATTTATGAATATTGCCTTGAGATGGCCTATATGGAAATATCCGCTTGGTTCCGGCGGGAACCTGGTATGAATGAGCAGGCCGGGAAACCTTGCAAGGTCCTCGTCTATTTCATTGTGAATGAAGTTGGTGGATTCAAACAGTCGTTCCATTTCATGCCTCCAGTTGCTTTATTGCGGATCTGATGCGCGACAGTGTTTCTTCTTTACCGATTATTTCAGCTATTTCAACGGCTCCGCCGGGTGTTACTGCAAGGGCCGTCAAAGCTATTCGAACAGGCCACATCACCTGGCCGTTCTTCATGCCGGCGGCCGCCGCGGCCGCGGCCATGGAATTGTATATTGAATCATGCGACCATTCGGAAAGACCGGAGAGCGCTTTCAGCGCCATCGGAAGAATTTCCTGCGCAAGTCCGGCATCGCATTTCATCTTATAGTTTTCATACAGCGAAGGGTCCACCGGGCCTGCATTGACTAGAAAACCAATCGAATCCGGTATCTCGCCCAATAGAACGACCCGCTTTTGAATCATATGTGCAATTTTGCCTATATCAAGATTTTCACCTGCAAGTCCTTTACTGATCCAAGGCTCCGCAATGGCCGCGAATTCATCGGGCGGCATTTTTCTTATATATTCGCCGTTCATCCATTTCAGCTTGTCATAATCAAGCGTAGAGGGGGATTTGCTTATGCCCTTTAGAGTGAACTCCTTCTCAAGCTCAGCCAATGTGAAAAATTCCCTTTCATCGCCGGGACTCCATCCGAGGAGGACCGTATAGTTAAGGATGGCCTCTGGAAGATAGCCTTCCCGGATCATGTCGTCGAACATCGCGTCGCCGTTGCGTTTTGAAATTTTTGAACCGTCGCTTTTAATGACAAGGGGAAGGTGTGCGAATACAGGCAGTTCCCAGCCGAAGGCCTCATAGAGATGTATGAACTTCGGGGTGGAGGAGAGGTATTCGCTGCCCCTGAGAATATGCGTGATGTTCATTGTGTGGTCGTCTATGACATTGGCAAAATTGTAAGTCGGAAATCCATCGGATTTTATAAGTATCTGGTCCTCCAGGTTTTCATTGTTCACGGTTATGTCGCCATAGACCTCGTCATGGAAAGACGTGGTGCCGGAATCGGGGGCTTTCTGGCGTATGACATAGTCCTCGCCGTCCTTGATTCTTCGCAAAATGTCTTGTACGGGCATTCCAAGGCAATGACGGTCGTATTTATACTGCACGCCCCTTGCCTCTGCCTCGCTTCTCAGGGCGTCAAGGCGATCCCTGGTGCAAAAACAATAATATGCATGCCCGGTTTCAACCAGCTGCAAAGCATGGGGAAGATAAATATCCTTCCTTTCGGATTGAACATATGGGCCGTACCCGCCGCCGATATCCGGTCCTTCGTCATGCCTGATGCCGATGGTCTTCAGCGTCCTGTAAATGACCTCTACGGCGCCTTCTACGATCCTGGCCTGGTCGGTGTCCTCTATGCGCAGTATGAACTTGCCGCCGTTTATCCTTGCGGCCAGGTATTCGAAAATCGCCGACCTCAGATTCCCGATGTGCATATATCCGGTCGGACTTGGAGCGTACCTTGTGCGGACTTCCTTTGTCATATAATTCTCCCTGCAGATAATATTGAAATTATAATATTATCGAAAACAATAGTCAAACAACGTCAATTTGTTTATAATTTCATATAGGGCAAAAAAAGGAAGAGGTCGAAATGAGAATAAGTATACTTTTTGAAAACAATGAATACAACGTCAGCGCAACCGGAAAAGAAACCATACTTGAGCTTATCCAGAAAAGCGATGCGGAGATAATAGCTCCTTGCGGCGGCATGAGAAAATGCGGCAAATGCCTTGTCAGGGTGGAGAACACCATGCAGGAGATGAGCAGGGAAGAGGAAAGGCTTCTTGGCGCAAGAAACCTAGAATCAGGCTACAGGCTTGCATGTTTCCTTCATCCGGAGGACGGCATGACGGTCGAGATCCCTCTGCAGTCCGCAAGAAATAAGATTCTGACGGGCTCAAATCTGGAAATGGACTCATTCTGGCCTGCAGTCGGCATAAAAAAGATAAAAACGGAAATACCTCATCTTGACAGGCAGGTATCCGACCTGGGCAATATACTAGAAAATTCAGGCATGAAGATTGACAAGAACAACCTTCCTTTGCTAAAGAAGCTTACCGAGGCCATTTCCTCAAGCATGAATACTCCGACACTGATATCATATTATGACACCATCAAAGGCATAGAGTACAAGGATAACGGCAGTTTTTATGGAATAGCGGTCGACATAGGGACGACAACGGTGGCCGTCTATTTATATAATCTAGAAAACGGACAATTCACCGGCGTCGTTTCCGAGCTCAACGACCAAAAGCAATATGGGGCGGATGTTATTTCCAGGATCAATTATGCATCAACCGAGGCAAACGGACTAGAAACCTTGAACAGGGTCATAATACGGCAGCTGAACGAACTTACAGGAAAGCTTTGCTCGGAGCATGGAATCAAAAAAGAAGACATTTATATGGCGGCATTGGTCGGAAACACGACGATGATGCATCTTCTTATGGGTCTCGACCCCGTGAATATCGGAAAGCTCCCTTTCATACCTGTAAGCACGGAGATGCACGATTTCCCCGCGGCGGAGCTTGGGCTTGAAATCAATAAATTCGGACATGCGCTCTGCCTTCCTTCCGTATCAGCATATATCGGAGCTGACATAATAGCCGGACTGCTTGCGTGCAGGCTTCATGAAAGGGACGAGATATCGCTTCTTGTCGACATTGGCACAAACGGTGAAATGGTGCTTGGAAGCGTTGACAGGATGATTTCCTGCTCCACGGCCGCAGGCCCGGCTTTTGAAGGCGCCAATATCAGGTTTGGCACCGGCGGAGTATCCGGGGCCATCGACAGCGTGGGAATATCCGGCGGCGAACTTGTATTTACAACCATAGACAACGTTGAGCCCGTGGGAATCTGCGGCTCAGGCATAGTCGATGCCGTCGCCGTGCTGCTTGACAATGATATCATCGATGAGACCGGAAGGTTTTATGACGAGGATGAGATCGACGGCGGCAATATTCTGGGAGGCAGGATATTTAGTTTTGAAGGACTGAAGTCATTCAGGCTCACAGAACATATTTGCATAACACAAAAAGATATCCGGGAAATACAAAACGCCAAGGCTGCCCTTGCGGCTGGAATTTCAACCCTTATAAAAAAATACCATATTAAAACATCGGATGTCGCAAAAATTTATCTTGCGGGCGGATTCGGGAATTACATAAATGTTGACAGTGCGATGAGAATAGGGTTGCTGCCCGACCTGCCCAGGGACAAGGTGATTGCCTCCGGAAACACCGCGGGAGCCGGGGCCTCAATGTGCCTGCTGTCCCAGAAATATATCGATCTGGCCGAAATTTTGAAAAGGCGCGTTGAATATGTGGAGCTGACAACTGATCCCGGATTTACCAATGAATACATAGACAACATGATTTTTTAATATGAAGAATACAATAAGAAACAAGATGCTTGAAAAGCGAAGGCTTTTGTCTTCGGATTATATGAACGGGGCGGGAATCAGGGCTTTGGATATATTCTTATCAAGCGATTTGAAGGTGTATTCCGAATTCATGATATACAATCCGGTCAGGAACGAGCTTCCCGTTGATTATATCAGGGATTATCTGTTTGCACAGGGGAAAAACGTCTCGGTCCCCGTAATTGTTTCCGATGAATCGATGAGACCTTCACGGATATTCAAGGGCTGCGCCGAACAGGAAGGCCGGTATTGCATACCGGAGCCAGCCATAAAAAATTATGTTTCGCCAAATGATCTTGAAGTGGTTTTTGTACCGGGCGTAGCCTTCAATCCCCATGGGTGCAGGGTCGGTTACGGGAAAGGCTATTATGACAGGTTCCTGGCCGGACTGAAGGCGTTGAGAATCGGGGTTTGCTACGAATTTCAAATACTCGGAGAGAACATGGGTACGGGAGCTCACGATGTCCCGATGGATTACATATTGACCGAAAAAAGGATTTACGAGGTGAACCATGCTATATAACTCAATCGAAGAAACAATAGGGAATACGCCCCTGATAAAGCTTGGGCGGATTCAGGCGCTTCTTGGACTTGAATCGGAAATATTTGCCAAGATTGAATTTTTCAACCCTGGGGGAAGCATAAAGGACCGTCCGGCGCTAAAAATGCTTGCAGACGCACTGGCACAGGGAAAAATCAGGGAAGGCTCAACGATAATCGAACCCACAAGCGGCAATACCGGGATAGGGCTTGCCGTATCTTCGGCCAGATACGGTCTTAAGGTCATCCTGGTCATGCCCGAAAGCGTAAGCAAGGAAAGGATCATGCTTTTAAAAGCCTATGGGGCGGATATAATTCTTACGCCGGCTGAAAACGGGATGGGCGGTGCTATTGAAAAGGCTGCGGTGCTTGCAAGGGATATTCCCGGATCATTCATGCCAATGCAATTCGAAAACCCCTCGAATCCGGCGGCTCATTTTCAGGAAACCGCCGTCGAGATCTACAAGGACATGCAAGGCAAAGTCGATTATTTTGCGGCTGGAGTTGGAACGGGTGGAACCATAACCGGTTGCGGCGGGTATCTTAAGCTGAAAAATCCATTGACAAGGGTCATTGCCGTAGAGCCCGGTGAATCCGCCGTTCTTTCAGGGGAGAGACCTTCCAGGCACGGGATTCAGGGAATCGGAGCAGGTTTTGTTCCGCGGATTCTTGATACCTCTATAATCGATGAGATAATCAAGGTCACCACGGCAGAGGCGATTGAATACACCATGATGCTTGCGAAAACTGAAAAAATACTTGCGGGCATATCATCGGGTGCAAACCTGTTCGCAGCCGTTCAAATAGCCCGGAGGCAAAAGGGGAAAAGAATAGTAACGATTATTCCGGACACAGGGGAAAGATATTTATCCACGGGTCTTTTCGAAGGGCTTTCATAAAAATCAGGCCAGCAAAGCGGTAGCCGTCATATATGACAGATAAGAAGCGAGCAGTGCGACCCCGATATACCTCGGGTATTTTTTCTTGAAAATAACAGTGCTTGCAGTTGCAATCAATGTGATGAAAAGTATGACCGGCAGATGAAATGAAATAATCCTTTCATCGATGACGACCGGTTTGATAACTGCGGCTCCGCCGAGCACCAGGGTAAGGTTAAGTATATTGGCGCCGAAAATATTCCCGACCGATATTGCCGATGCCTTTTTACGGACTGCCGTTATAGCGGTCATAAGCTCAGGCAGGCTTGTACCGAGGGCCGTCATGGTAACACCAATGACTATTGAGGAAACTCCAAGTGAAACGGCGATCTTTTCACCGTATACGACCATAAGGCGCGCACCGGCTATGGTCATGCCAAGCCCTGCCGTGAACATCAGTATGTTCCTTGCGACGGTTTTCCTTGATTTGTCGGAGACGGGTATGACGACAAGGGATTCCTTGTATTTTTTTGCTTCGTAATAATTGTAAAACACAAAAGACAAGGAAAGCAGGATGAAAATAATCCCGGACATACGGTTTATTTCCCCGAAGGACAAGGAAATAATTATATATACGGCCAGGCAGGAGGATATGAATATGGATTTCAGGCGCAGGGCCTTCCTGTGGTGCATGGGGGGAGGGGAAAAGAAGATTACCATCCCGAGTATCAGCCCTGTATTGCAGGCGACGCTTCCCACGGCGTTGCCAAGGGCCATGGATGTGTCGTTGTTAAGTGCCGCTCCTGTAGAAACAAGCAGCTCGGGAAGCGTTGTGCATATGCTGACCAGGGTTGCGCCGATTATGAACTCCGGTATGCTGAGAGTACGGGCGACCCATATCGTGGCCTCGACAAACCAATCGCTCCCCTTTATGATGAGAGCGAGGCCTATTGCAAAAAACAAGACATAAAGGGCGGTATTCATGATGTTACTCCCTGACCATGGTAAAAAATACAGAGTCGCCGTACCTTGAGCCGTCTATCAATTCCGCGACACGGTCGCACTTTATTTTCAAAATGAAGAACAATCGGCCGAAGCCGTCTGAAAAATCGTCAAGGGATTCGAAATTCGCCTGTCCCTTGGAAATTATCAGGTCGGCGTCTGAAAGAAGCGTCAGAAATCCGGGAGCCGAGTTCTCAAAGGATACACCAAGGAAACCGGATCCGGTTTCAACGATCTCGGCATACTTGTCGATGCCGGCAAAAAGGGCATCCCCGTAAAGCGCGTCATTCAGTATCGGGGCGGATTTCACGGCATAATATACTTTCTTGCCCGAGTCGCTCAAAAATCTCACCACGGGCAAATCAAACACAATCTCGCCGCAATTGTCGCCAATATATAAAACTGTCGAGGCTTCGGCGAGTTTTTTCAAAAACATGGGATAATGATCCACGGAAAAACCGCTGTCAAGTGTTTCAAGCATGGTTTTCTCAATATCATATTCGAACATTATTCCGGTATCGATTATATTTCCGGCCGATGACAGCACAAGAAGCTGGTGAAGATCATTCAAGTCGATGGATTTCGATATGGATTCAAGTAACAAGGAAGCCTTTTCATTCGATTCCTTTTTTTCCGCTTCGAACGGATCCATGTTCCCGCAAAGCTCATATGTCTTCAATATTGAGAATGTGGAGTTATAGCAGGGAGTGGCTTTCATGTCAAAAGTTTTAATCATATCCATGACATCATATAATATTGCGGGCTGCTCCTCCATGGGGGTGCCCGCGTGCCGCAGGCAGTTGACCGCCTGCCTTAGGTAGCAATAAATGCAATCGACTGTTGATTTCATTTTCAGTAGACCCTTCTGCCAATATAAAATAAATAGACCATGTTTGTGACATTATACAATAAAATTAACACCAGCAGAATAACCGAAAATATAATTTCAAGAAGCGCGGCGGAGCTTGAAAAAGCCGGTCTGTCAGTGAAAAGATAAATATACGAGAAAAAGGCGAACGGGATTGCCGGTAATGATGTCGCGGCCATCATCATGCGTGAAAAATATCTGGAGTAAATCCTTTTTTGAATCAGGAAATATATCCCCGCAAGAGTGAAGTAAATTAACCCTGATAAAAAAAGATAGGCGGCGACTTCACTGACAAAGACTGTATTCAGGGTATATCCGCAGATTCCCGTCAGCATGAAGAATATTAACTGAAATATAAAAAGAGGCGATTTGTACTTTACCTTTATTTCTCTTGCTATGCCGATGCTCAAGATATAAAGAAGGAAAGAGTACACTGTCATTGCAAAGCCGATTGCGGCCACATGGCCGTCTGACAAGGAGTTCATAAGAAGAAGCGGGCGGATACTCATTCCATCGCTTGCAAGGTATATGAAAAGGCCTGCAAAAAGAATGAATGCAGCCATTCCAAAAAGCCAGTGGGGGAAATTTTTTTTCTTTTTATGCGAGGAAAAATATATGCTCATCAGTTATACCGATACCCCGTAAAGTCTTATTTTTCTATATTGATATTAGCATAACATACCCGTTCAGTCCACGGAACCCGGTCAAAATATTGAATGCCAATGCAAAATGCCCTTCCGTTGCATGTAGCCCGGGGGGCTTTGTGATATAATTCTCGCATGGGAAAATTTGTCCATCTTCATCTTCATACCGAATACAGCCTGCTTGACGGCGCGGTCAGGATAGACGACCTCATGGACAAGGCGGCCGAGCTTGGAATGCCTGCCGTGGCGATCACCGACCATGGCGTAATGTACGGGGCGGTTGACTTTTACAAGGCGGCCCTGAAAAAGGGAATAAATCCAATAATAGGATGCGAGATCTATACCGCGCGAAGGAGCAGGTTCGACAAGGAGCATTTTTTCGACAATGAGCCGAATCATCTTGTTCTTCTGGCTGAAAACAACACAGGCTACAAAAATCTGTTGAAAATCGTAAGCAAGGCGCATCTTGAGGGCTTTTATTACAAGCCGAGGGCTGATTATGAGCTTCTTGAGGAATACTCCGAGGGATTGATAGCCTTGAGCGCCTGTCTTGCAGGTGCGATACCCAGGGCCGTTCTTGAAGGAAACCCGCAGGGGGCGCGTGAAATCGCCATGAGGCTCGACAGCATATTCGGCCGGGGTAATTTCTTCCTTGAGCTTCAGAACAATGGAATGGAAAGCCAGAACATAGCCAACCAGGGCGTGGCGGCGATTGCCCGTGAAACGGGGATTCCGCTGGTTGCAACAAACGACGTTCATTATCTTAATAAAAAGGATGCGGGTCCGCATGATGTCCTTCTTTGCATACAGACGGGCAAGACCGTTGACGAGCCCGACAGGATGCGGTTCCCCACGGAAGAGTTCTATTTTAAAACTCCATCTGAAATGGCTGAACTTTTTTATGAGTTCCCCGAGGCACTTGAGAACACCATCAAAATAGGGGACAGATGCAGGGTGAAGCTGGATCTCGGGAGCAAGCATCTCCCGGCATTCGACCTTGGTGATGGAACAGACCATTTCAAATTCCTTGAAAGCAACGTATACAAAGGCCTCCTGAAGAGATTCGGGGAGGGATACGGGCAGGAACTCAGGGAAAGGGTCGATTTTGAGCTTGGCGTCATAAAGGGAATGGACTACACGGATTATTTTCTCATTGTTTCTGATTTTATCAATTACGCAAAGACAAACGGAATCATGGTGGGGCCGGGAAGGGGATCGGCGGCCGGGAGCCTTGTTTCATACTGCCTGGGCATTACGAATATAGACCCTGTCAAGTACGACCTGCTTTTCGAAAGGTTTCTTAACCCGGAAAGAATATCAATGCCGGACATAGACATAGATTTCTGCTACGAGAACAGGCAGAAGGTAATAGACTATGTAACCGAAAAATACGGCAAGGACAAGGTATGCCAGATAATCACCTTCGGCACGATGGCAGCCCGCGCGGCGATAAGGGACGTCGGAAGGGCGCTGAACATTTCATATGCCCAGACCGACATTGTGGCAAAGATGATACCGCACCAGCCCGACATGACAATCAGGAACGCATTGCAGATAAACAGGGATCTTCGGAATCTATATGATGAAAACGATCCTGTCAGGGAATTGATTGACACGGCTATGCTGCTTGAAGGCATCTCCAGGCATGCATCGACCCATGCCGCCGGAGTAGTGATTACAAAAGAAAGCGTTGACGAGCATGTTCCCCTCCAAAGGAACGAGGAATCGGTCGTAACTCAGTACACCATGGAAAGGCTTGAGGACCTGGGGCTTCTTAAAATGGATTTCCTGGGGCTCCGTACGCTTACGGTCATCCAGGACTGCATAAGGTTCGTAAAGGAACTGCATGGAATTGACATCGACATCGACAGCATGGAATATACGGACCCATTGGCATTTGAAACGATTTCCACCGGCTGCACGGTCGGGATATTCCAATTGGAAAGCGCGGGAATGACTGCGTTCATGAAGGAGCTCAGGCCAAGGAACCTTGAGGATATAATCGCAGGCATTTCACTTTTCAGGCCTGGTCCGATGGAGCAGATACCAAGATATTTAGAATATAAAAAAAATCCCGGCAAAGTAAAGTATCATCACGAGCTTCTGAAACCTGTCCTCGATGTAACCTACGGCTGCATGGTTTATCAGGAGCAGGTCATGCGGATAGTCCGCGACATAGGCGGATATACGCTTGCCAGGGCCGATGAAGTCCGCAGGATAATGTCGAAAAAAAAGACAGGCGAAATGGAAAAGGAACGCAGCAAATTCATTGCCGGGGCGATCGAGAAAGACGTTCCTCCGGCCACGGCTTCGCTGATATTTGACGAAATGATGGATTTCGCCTCTTATGCCTTCAATAAATCCCATGCGGCTTCTTATGCGGTCATTGCATACCAGACTGCATTCTTGAAGACATATTATCCAATTGAATTCATGGCGGCTACACTGAACAGCTTCATGGGCTCGACGGACAGGATATCCATATATATACAGGAATGCAGGAGGCTGTCGGTCAGCGTGCTTCCGCCGGACGTCAACCACAGCGCGAGGAAGTTCGGGGTCGATGGCAAAAACATCAGATACGGGCTTGCGGCCGTTAAGAACGTGGGCGGAAAAGCCGCGGATGCCATTGTGGAGGAAAGGGATGCAAACGGTCCCTATGCCTCTTTCATGGATTTCTGCAAGAGGCTTTCAAATGGTTCGGTAAATAAGAAATGCATTGAAAGTCTTATAAAATGCGGGGCGTTTGACGCTTTCAATGTAAACAGGAGGCAATTGACGGCTTCATACGAGGCTATTCTTGATTCGATATCAAAAGAAAAGAAAAACAATATAGAGGGACAGGCTACCTTGTTTGACCAAAGCGGCCCGGCTGACGCTGAGTACACTTATTCATATCCGGATATAGCGGAATTTGAAAAAGGTATGCTTCTTGCAACCGAAAAAGAGCTGCTTGGAATATATATAACAGGAAACCCGCTTGATGAATTTGAAAGTGAAATAAGAAAGAACGCGACTTTTTACAGCAGCGAAAAAATACAGGATGAAAATGAGGTTTCCGATAAATACTACGACGGCAAAAGCGTCGCTTGCGCGGGAATGGTAAAAAACATCAATAAAAAGATAACAAAGAATAATAAGATGATGGCATTCATTGAACTTGAGGATTTCTACGGCTCCCTTGAAATAGTTGTTTTCCCAAATGTATTCGAAAAGTATTCAGCGCTGATAAGGGATGACTCAAAGATTCTTGTAAGGGGAAAACTCAGCATCAGGGAAGAGGAGGAGATAAAGGTCCTGTGCGACGAGATTCATCCCTTGAAAGAAGGAGTGCAAAAAGCCGATTCAGATAATGGAATGAGGAATTCGAAAATTCAAATTAATGAATATAAAAAAAATGATATGGAAAAGATTTATATAAACACTGATAAAACCGACGCCGGTTTGCTTTCTGCCTTCCTGACATATTTCGCCGGAGGAACCCTGCCTGTTGTCTTGAGAAAGAATGAAGCCGGGAGGAAATATGAGAAGGTGCTTGATGGTGAATTCTGCCTGCTGAATGATGAAGCGGTGATTGAAGAGCTGATTGAGACGGCGGGGGCTGAAAATGTTTATATTAAGAAGAAATGATATTTTATTTATGATATATTATATTTCGAAGGCAGGTGGATGATATGGCAGGAAACCATTTTGAATCAGGTCCGATGATGATAAAGGCCCTGGAAAACGGCGTCAGCATAATAGGACTTACAAGGGGTGAGAATACAAAATTCCACCACATTGAGAAGATGGACAAAGGCGATGTACTGATTGTCAGCTTCACCGAATTCACCGCTGCAATCAAGATAAAGGGCAGGGCCCAGATAATATCGTCCAGCGGGGAAGTGATTTCGGGTGAATGAATCCGGCTACGTTAAGGCCTTTACAACATATGACAAGCAGAGCGCGGTATCCATAATATCCGCGTTGCGCAGCGAAGGCCTCAAAATGATATACCGGACAACAACGGAGCCGGCTTCCGATGATGTCTTGTATGAAATTGATGCATTGGAAAAAGACATTGACAGGGTGCATGAAATAATTTTAAATATCAATGACAGCGTGAAAGGGGAATCCAGGTGAACAAAATCAGGAATATAGGAGTGCTTACCAGCGGCGGCGACGCCCCTGGAATGAATGCGGTTATCAGGGCAGTTGTAAGGACAGGTTATTACTATCAATATAATGTCCTTGGGATTTACAGGGGTTACGAAGGAATGATAAACGGAGAGATCGAGAAGATCAACCCGCGTGACGTTTCCGGTATTCTTCAGGATGGGGGAACGATATTAAAAACAGCAAGGAGCACCAGGTTCCTGGATATTGAACAAAAGAAGCGCGCCTATGAGATCTGCAGGGTTTTCGGTATAGACGCAGTTGTTGTCATCGGAGGCGACGGCTCTTACAGGGGGGCACTTGATTTTTCCAAGGTTGGCATGCCTGTGATTTGCATTCCCGGTACGATCGACAACGATATAGGGTCCACGGAATATACAATAGGATATGACACGGCCTTAAATACAGTAATGGACTCAATTGACAAAGTCAGGGACACCGCATATTCCCATGAAAGGTGCACGGTGATAGAAGTCATGGGCAGGGATTCGGGATATATTGCCGTAAATGACGGTATAGCGGGCGGGGCGGACGTCATATTGATTCCCGAGGCGGATTTCGATATTGATGCCGATGTTATAAAACCTATTCTTGAGTGCAGGAACAGGGGCAAGAAGGATTATTGCGTAATAGTTGCCGAAGGCGTTGGAAAAGCTACACAGATTTGCGATGAGATAACGAGAAAAACGGGCATTATCTCGAGGGCGACCATTTTGGGTTATGTGCAAAGAGGGGGGAGCCCGACTGCATATGACAGGATCATGGCAAGCAGAATGGGAGCCAAGGCGGTGGAGCTTATAAATGAAGGAAAGCTGAACAGGGTTGTATCCCTTATAAACAACAAAGTAACTGACCTTGATCTCGAGGAAGCCCTTTCGATGACAAAGAGCATAAATCTTGAGATGCTGAAGCTAGCAAAAATAATATCAATATAGAGGATACATAATGAAAAGACATTTGCCAAATATAATCACTGTCCTGAGATTGTTCGCCATTCCGTTTTTCATCTACTTCATGCTGGAAGACAGATTGTTCATATCCGCCCTGATATATTTCACCGCGGCGGTATCCGATCTTCTGGACGGGTATCTGGCCAGGAAGTGGAAGGTTGTTTCAAATTTCGGCAAGCTTGCCGACCCGTTGGCTGACAAGGCAATCCAGATTGCCGCCCTGCTTCTATTTTGCATCCTGGGAAGGCTTCATTTCGCATTCATAATCGTTCTGTTTATAAAAGAGTCGCTTATGATACTAGGAAGCTATCTTTTGTATAAAAAGAAAATCGTGGTCTACGCCCTTTGGTATGGCAAAGCCGCCACTCTTTTGCTGAACTCTGCGATAACCTGGATACTGTTGCTGGATCTTCAGATCAGGCCGGTCAATATAATCATCGGCATTTCAATGTTCATGGAGCTCTTGGCGCTTGCCTTGTATACGAAGCGATATTTTGAGCTGAAGAAACAAAAGGCACAGGAAAGCGAAAACCCCGGATGATTGGTTATATAAAAATCTACAAACCTGATCTGAAAATCAAGGAATATCAGGTATACGGCTCATATTACTGCGGAATATGCAAATCCCTCGGGGATAACTATGGACTGCCTTTACGAAACCTTCTGAATTATGATTCGGTTTTCATTGCGCTTTTACGCGATTCATTCCTGTCCATGGAAAGCGGTTACGGACAGTTCAGGTGCATTCTTCATCCGACAAAAAAGAAAACCAGATGCACCGATAATGCCTCGGTGGATTTCGCGGCAGACCTGACGATTTTTATGACCTATTGGAAACTTGCCGACAATGCGAGGGATGAGGGCGGTGTCTTTTCCAGAATCGGAGCCGCCGCGATGAAAAAAAGCTATGAAAAATCGAAGGAAAGACTTGGCGGATTATCCTCAGCGATTGAAAAAGAGCTCGAAAGGCTCGCTGTACTTGAAAGCGCGGATTGCGATGATCTGGATACTGTATCCGACTGCTATGGAAATATAATGAGTGAAATATTAAGTTATGCCGCATCAGGCAATGAGTCCGCCCTGAAGCAGGCCTCATGGATGGGATACAACCTGGGGAAGTGGATTTATGTTCTGGATGCCTATGATGATTTGCAAAGGGACATGGAAAATAATTCGTACAATCCATTTGCATACGGACAAAAGGAGTATGACGGCTCTCCAGGCGAATACAAAAGGAAAATCAGCGATAGGGTTGGCTTCACATTGTTTTACGCCCTTGACGAAGCGGCCAGGGCATATGAACTGATTGATAATACGGTCAATTCAGGTATAATTAAAAACATATTGTACGAAGGCCTTTACAACGTAACAAGAAAAATACTTGATGGAGAAACAATTGATGGCTCAGAAGAATCCATATGAAGTACTCGGTGTAAAAGAGACTGCAACCGAAGAAGAAATAAAGAAAGCTTACAGGGAACTTGTAAAGAAGTTTCACCCGGATAAATTTTCAGATAATCCGCTTAAGGAACTTGCGGATGAAAAGCTGAGGGAGATTAACCACGCATATGATACCGTAATGTCGGGCAGGGGAAAGGCCGGGAACGGTTACGAGCGCTCATACCAATCAAGTGATTTCAATGCGGTGCGCGACCTGATAAATAAAAGGGATTTCAGGTCGGCGGAAAGAATCCTGCGGGAGTCCGCCAACAGGAACGCCGAATGGCATTATCTCCGCGGGATAGTATATATGAACATGGGATGGTACGACCAGGCGCTTTCATATGTGGAAAAGGCGGTTTCAATGGACCCCGGGAATCCAGAATACTTAAATGTGCTTAATCAGCTGCGGAAAAGACCAGGAATCTACAGGACCGATGTTTACAACAGGGGATACGGGTCGTCGGGGGATGAACTTTGCAAGATATGCTCCTGCCTGGCATGTTCCGATTGCTGCTGCGAGTGTTTCGGCGGTGATTGCATTGCGTGCTGTTGAAGGCAAATCGCGGCGCATTGCCGTTTCTGGCATACTGCTGGCCTTTCTTATCTCACTGCTATACCTAAAAACCATATTGCCCGCCTTTGATATGTCAATCTATGTCTTGGCTTCCTTTATTCCATCCGTAGTCCTGATTGAATCAAATTCAAGGAATGCATGGCTATTTTTTGCCGCATCCGTTCTCCTCGGGCTTCTGCTCCCAGTTGACAAGCTTTCACTGCTCTTGTATTACAGCTTCTTTGGATATTACGGCATATTGAAATACCATTTGGAGGGAATAAAGGGAAAGATTCCTGGATTCGTCCTGAAATTGATGGTATTTTATTCGGCGGTCACCGTGAACTATTATATTGCCGGCGCCTTCTTACCGGGATATATATCTGAAGAAATCTCTTTGGCAGTCCTGATGATTGTTGCAACGCCATTCTTTTTTATATATGATTACCTATATACCCTGGCAATCATTTTCTATATGAAGCGTATCGGCGGCAAAAGACTGAAAGGATAGGGGAATATGATTAAAACAGGGCTGGTTTCAATCAGTTTCAGAAAACTCGAGGCGTTTGAGATAATTGATATGACAGCGAAAGCGGGCCTTGATGCGATAGAATGGGGAGGCGATATACATGTGCCTCACGGGGACCGGAAGACCGCGGAATATGTACATGAAAAATGCATGGAGAAGCAAATACTTTGTCCTTCATACGGCAGCTATTACAAGGTAGGCGAGTACATTACGCCGGTCGCGGAATTCATGAAGGCATTGGACTGCGCATCCATTCTGGAATCGAAAATCATACGGGTATGGGCCGGTGTAAAGGGCTCGGCTGAAGCAGACCCCGAATATAGGGACATCATAACAGAAGAACTTGGACTCCTGTGCGACCTGGCCGGGAAAAGAGAAATAGGAATAGGGCTCGAGTACCATGCCGGCACCCTGACCGATGATGCGGGTTCCGCAAAAACGCTGATTGAATCGGCGGGAAGAAAAAATCTTTCCACTTATTGGCAGCCCCCGGTCGGCAGAAGCCTTGTTGATAATCTTTACGATATATGGCTGCTTGGCGAATATATTTCCAATATTCACGTTTTTACATGGCGGGGGAGGGAACGGCTTGAGCTTGCGGCGGGGATTGGCGATTGGATTGAATATGCCGGGGTGCTTGACGGATATAAAAGCAGATTCATGATGCTTGAGTTCATAAAGGACGACAGCATCGAAGGATTTTACAGGGACGCTGATACGCTTAGGGAAATACCGGGGAAAATCAAGCATAAGGATGAACGGAGAATAAATGGATAGGAAATATCTGCAAAAACTTGAGTTTGACAAGGCACTCGAAATATTGAAGAAATATACCCAGTCGAAAATCTCCGATTCCTTCATAGACCTAATGATTCCATCGGATGATTTTTTGGAGGTTCGAAGTCTTCTTGCAGAAACAGGGGATGCGGAAAAATTAATAACAAGAAAAGGCAGCCCTCCGCTGGCCGGCGTAACAGATGTAACAAGGATAACGGCAAGGCTTAGATTAGGCGCAAGCCTGAATAATTCAGAGCTTCTTTCGGTCAGGGATAACCTTTACATAGCCGGAAGAATGCAAAAATATCTTTCGGAGGACAATGATGTCTATCTCCAGGAAAGAAATATTGCAAGGGATAAGCTTGCGGATTTATTCTCGCAAAAGGCCCTGGAGAATGAAATCCAAAGATGCATTATAAGCGAAGAGGAAATGGCGGACGATGCGAGCCCGGCCTTGAAAAGCATAAGAAGGGCGATAAACAACAAGCAGGACCAGGTAAGAAACAAGCTGAACGATTATATAAAAAGCGCAAAATACAGCAAATTCATTCAGGATAATATTATAACAATGCGCAACGGCAGATATGTGATACCTGTCAAGCAGGAGTACAGGTTCAGTCTGAAGGGACTGGTTCATGACACTTCATCGAGCGGATCCACGCTTTATATTGAACCGATGGATATCGTTAACCTGAACAATGAGATCAGGGAACTTACTTTTGATGAAAAGAATGAAATGGACAGAATACTTGCATTGCTTTCAGATGAGGCCCGAAAGTATGTTGACGGCCTGAATACTAATTTCAACCTGATGGTACATGCCGATGTTGTTTTTGCAAAGGCTTCAATGGGGCTCAATGAAAACTTCATGGTGCCCGTGGTTAGCGCGGATAAAAGAATCAGGCTTGTCAAAGCAAGGCATCCTTTGATTGACCCCGGGAAGGTCGTTCCGATCGATTTCCATATAGGCGATACATTCCGTACACTTGTAATAACAGGACCGAATACAGGAGGCAAGACGGTTTCATTGAAAACTGTCGGTCTCTTAACCTTGATGGCTCAGGCGGGCTTGCCGATACCCGCATCCGAAGGAACGGAAATCGCGGTATTTAAAGAGGTTTTTGCCGATATAGGCGATGAACAGAGCATAGAACAGAATCTGAGCACATTTTCCTCGCACATGACAAATATAATTTCAATCCTGAAAAAATGCAGCCAGGATTCCCTCGTGCTCCTTGATGAACTTGGGGCGGGCACTGACCCTACTGAAGGCTCGGCGCTTGCGCTTGCGATAATAGAAAGACTTATGTCCCTGCAGGCTACAACCGTTGCAACGACACATTATCAGCAGATCAAGATGTATGCATCGGTTACCGAAGGAATTGAAAATGCAAGCTGTGAATTCGATGTAAAAACCCTTCAGCCAACATACCGCCTGCTTATAGGAGTTCCCGGAAAAAGCAACGCCTTGTATATTTCAAGAAGGCTTGGCCTTGATGATTCCATTATCAATGATGCAAGGAGTTTTATCGACGGCGACAATCTAGATTATGAGGATGTCATTTTGTCATTGGAAAAAAGCAGGCAAAGAATTGAAAAGGAAAAAATCAAGACGATTGAGGGAAACCGTGAAATTGATTTGCTTAAAAGGCAGTTTGAAAAGAAGCTCAAGTCCCTAGAATCGGACAGGAACAAGATACTCAACGATGCAAAGGCTGAAGCAAAGGGTATAATCGAGCAGAGCCGCAGAAGCGCCGATGAGTTTCTTGAAGAATTGGAAAAAATGAAGAAGTCAGGCGAGATAACGGGCAGCGCCAGGATCGAGGCTGCGTTCAGAACAAAATACAAGCAGGTTTTGGAAGAAAACATGACCCCGCCGCCTGTAATGACAAGCAAGGATGAAGCATCGGGACAAGTTCATGACATTTTACCCGGCGATGATGTCATGATCATCGATATACATCAGCCTGCTGTCGTGCTCGAACCGCCCGACAGGAACAATGAGGTTATGGTACAAGCGGGAATCATGAAGATCAAGGTTCATTCTTCGAATATATCCCTAAGGGACGAGATGAAAAAAAACAGGGAGAGACTTGTCAATGCTTTTACGGTTAAGAAAGATACAAAACTTGAACTTGAACTTGACATCAGGGGACTGGCAAGCGATGAGATAGATATGAAGATTGAAAAATTCATTGACAATGCCGCGATGCAATCCCTCGAGGAAGTCTATATAATCCATGGTAAGGGAACCGGAATCCTTAGAAGCGCCGTACACAGGCTGCTCGGTTCAAATCCCAATGTCGATTCGTTCCGACTTGGCAAATACGGCGAAGGTGAAACAGGTGTCACCGTAGTAAGGCTGAAGCAATGATTCATTCGTGAGGTCAACCATAAGCCTGCCAACATAAGTCCGGATTTTTCCCGGATATAACATGAAATTATAATACACGGTTTATTTTTATACGTTGAATGAACCTTATATTCTTGTATTTTTTACACTGATGATATAAAATTAAAAAAGAGTTTATTGAAGGACGGTGAAAATCGTGGAAGTTCCGTTACCAGAGCGGTGTGGATTCAGATCTATTATAACGAACTAAGACGCGATTTTCCCGGCTGCGTCCTTGGTTCCAAAGGAGGCGGCCATGGCTTTGAAAGAGCATATCATAGAGCTTTTGGATCAAAAACAGTTTGCCCAGGTGCATAAACTGATACTTGAGATGAACGCAATCGACATTGCTGAAGTTCTTAGTGAGATTTCAGGTGAACAGGGTTTGTACCTGTTCAGAATCATGCCCAAGGATCTTGCGGCGGAGGTTTTTTCCAACCTCGACCCGGATATGCAGGAATATATAGTCAACTATATAACAGACAATGAGATAAAACAGCTGGTGGACCTTCTATATATCGATGACACCGTGGATTTTATCGAGGAACTTCCCGCAAATATAGTAAGCAAAGTACTTAGGAACACAAATCCGGTCAAGAGAAAAATAATCAACCAGTTCCTGAACTATCCCGAGGACAGCGCAGGAAGCCTTATGACCAACGAGTTCATGGACCTTAAAAAAGAAATGACGGTGGGGGAGGCGATTGAAAGAATTAAAAGGACGGGAATCAAGAAAGAAACCGTCAACACCTGCTATGTAATTGGGTCCGACAGAAGGCTTGAGGGAGAAATAACCCTGAAGGATCTGGTATTGTCCGATAATTCAATGAAAGTCGCTGAAATAATGTGCGGCAAGGAAGACATGGTATACATTCCTACATCAATGGATGTTGAGGAAATTGCCATTCTTTTCAGAAAATATGACTCGCTCAGCATGCCCGTAGTCGATTTGGAGGACAGGCTTGTGGGAATCATAACCGTCGACGATGTACTTGACATTGTACAGGAAGAAGTCAGCGAAGACATTGAGAAAATGGCCGCCATCCTACCAATGGAAGAGATTTATATGAAGGCTTCGACATTCAGCATGGCCAGAAAAAGAATAGTCTGGCTGCTGGTTCTCATGATAACGGCTACATTCACACAGGCAATCATTAGAAGCTACGATGCGATGCTGGCGACCTATGTCATTCTGGCGGCATACATACCGATGCTTATGGGCACCGGCGGAAATGCAGGCAGCCAGGCAAGCACTCTGATTATCCGCGGACTTGCGCTCGGCGACATAAAAATGAAGGATTTCTTTCGAATAATCGGCAAAGAGGCGCGTGTGGCGCTGATGGTCGGAGTTTCGCTTGCAATTATAAATTTTATTAAAATGTATCTGATTGACAGACCCGACAATATATTCATAAGCATAGCCGTAAGCATAAGCCTGATGTGCACTGTTTTC
>JAFGQE010000109.1 GCA_016935835.1 Clostridia bacterium
CTCCCAAAAATCCCCCGGCCAGGCAAATTGCCAAATTGCTTTTTTTGATTGCATTTCCCCGGACGGGCCTTCCGCCAGCTTCCATATGGAACTTTTGCATGTGCTTTTTAGTCTAATAGCCATAAAACAGTACAGGAGTGGTGAAAATGAAAAAATATATTATAAAGACACTTACTTTCCTTCTTATGGCCGTGATGCTTGTGAGCTTCACCGGCTGCGCGGAATTATTGACCATAGACAGGACCGGGGATCTCCCCAAATTCAAGAGTTTTGATGAGCTTGTCGAGTATATGGGAACATTGTCCTCCAACTATATGTATGGAATAAGGGATGGAGCGCCTGTGCCTGAAGCGGCGGCGGGCGAGTCTTCCTCAAAGGACAACTCGCAGGGCGCCTCGGGTTATGGGGAGACAAATGTCCAGGTCGAGGGAATCGATGAATCGGACGTCATAAAGAATGACGGAAGGTACATTTATTTCATAAGTGGTAACACGCTGGTAATAGTGGATGCGGCCGATCCCGCCAATATGAGCGTCGCAGGCAAGATAACCGTGGACGACCGTTCAAGTTTCGCTGAAATGTACATAACCGGCGACAGGCTGGCGGTAATCGGTTACACATACGAAGAGTATCCCATGACAGATTCAGGCACGACGGACTCTTCGGGCGATACAATCATGCCGGGAAGATACATACCCAGCAGATCGTTTACCTTCGTACAGGTCTACGATATTTCCGACAGGACCAGCCCCGTCATGGCGCGCGAATACAAGATCGAGGGATATATGCTAAGCTCCAGGGTCAAGGAAGGCCGCCTCTATCTCGTCACCAACAAGTGGGTTTATATGTATGGAACAGACACAAGGCCGGCGGCCGATGAGATAATGCCTTATAAATATGACAGTTCAAAAGGCAATGAAACCACCATGATAGCTCCGGAGGAGGTTTCATATCTTCCCAATCCCGTCGACAATTCCTTCATGACGATATCGGTGATGGATATTGACGGCAACAAGCCCGTCAGGACGGAAACCGTCATGGGCGGCGGCAGCACAATATACATGAGCCATAATGCGCTTTACATAGTCAAGCCCGCCATGTATTTCTTCCCGATGGTCCTTGAGGATGCGAAAGAAGGTTCCGGCGAGGGGACCTCTGACCAGAATGCGGAGCAAACCGCTCCCCCGGAACCCAGGACCGCCATATTCAAATATGAGCTTGCCGGAGATTCGGTCAGATATGCAGGCACAGGCGAAGTCGACGGCGATGTTCTGAATCAGTTCTCGATGGATGAGTTCAACGGAAACTTCCGCATAGCCACGACGAAATGGACTGAGAAAGGGCCGATGAACAATGTGTATGTACTCGACGGCAGCATGAATACCGTCGGCAGCCTGGTGAACCTGGCCCCCGGCGAGACGATATACGCCGTGCGCTTTTCCGGCAACACAGGTTATGTGGTCACATTCAGGAACATGGATCCCTTGTTCGTAATCGACCTGTCAAATCCGGTGAATCCGGTTGTTACCGGCGAGCTGAAGATTCCGGGTTTCTCGAATTACCTGCATTTCGTGGGTGAGAACCTGTTGCTTGGAATAGGCGTGGATACGCAGGAAATATATACAAGGGATACCAACGGAAATGAAATCGTCACTGGTTTCATCAGAAGCGGGCTGAAACTTTCCCTGTTTGACGTATCGAACCCCTTCAACCCCATCGAAGTGGATTCAATCGTAATTGGCAAGGATGGTTCGTACACCGAAGCCCAGTACAACCACAAGGCATTCACCTGGTGGGAAGAGAAAGGCGCGGCGATGTTCAGCGCCCAGATCAACTACTCCGAGGGCTACGGGGATTACTCCTCATGGCAGGAGGGCGCGGTCATAGTCAATGTCATCAATGGACGTTTGTCCCTCAAGGGAATTCTTCCCGGGATGAACAGCCGCGACATGTACTGGTATTACTACACGCCGTCGAGAGTTACCTACATAGGAGATACGGTCTACTACATCCATATGGGAACTCTCAGGACATTTGATTACAACACGATGAAAGGCATCGGGGAGCTCACGATAGTCGAAGGACAGCCCTACGACTACCCCGTGAAATATGAAGAGCCTGTTGAGGCTCCCGGTGAAGAAGCACCGGTCGCGCCCGACGCCCCGGTTGATGGAAACTGACCCTCCCCCTTATATATCTATATGAAAAGGAACGCCCCGGCGTTCCTTTTTCTTATGGCCTCCCCGGAATTCTCCGATTCAGCCTTGTTTTTTAAACAGGTGTGGCTAGACCACTATGTTGACCAGCTTGCCGGGCACCGCTATTACTTTTCTAATCTCCATTCCCTCAAGCAGCCTTCCTACCCCGGGGTCGTCCAAAACCGCCTTTTTCATAGCCTCCCCGTCCAGTCCGGCCGGTATCATAAGCTTATGCCTGACCCTGCCGTTGAACTGAACCACGATCTCGATATTGTCCTCGATTGTCTTTGATTCGTCGTATGAAGGCCATGACGCCTGATTCAGCATCCCTTTAAATCCCTGCATCTGCCAAAGCTCCTCCGTTATATGTGGGGCGACGGGATTGAGCAGGATCAGGAAAGTCCTGTATTCGCCGGCGGTTATGCTGCCCTTATGATAAAAATCATTTGCCAGCGTCATCAGCGCGGCTATGCCGGTGTTGAATTTCAGCGTCTCAAAATCGTTGCTCACCTTCTTTATGGTCTTGTGCATACTGATTTCAAGGTCGGTCGAGTAATCTTCGTCCGCAGTCACCATCGGCGCCATCCGAAAAACCCTGTCGAGGAAGCGTTTGCACCCCTTCACCCCGTTTTCCGACCAGGGAACGCTTTTCTCAAAGTCGCCTATGAACATCTCGAACATCCTGAGGGTGTCCGCCCCCGATTCCTCTATGACCTCGTCCGGATTGATTACATTCCCCTGTGATTTTGACATCTTTTCGCCGTTCTCGGCAAGAATCATCCCATGGGATGTACGTTTTTTATATGGTTCGGGCGTGGGAACGACCCCGATGTCATACAGGAATTTATGCCAGAACCGCGAATAAAGCAAATGGAGGGTCGTATGCTCCATCCCCCCGTTGTACCAGTCGACCGGCGTCCAGTATTCCAGGCTGTCCCATGACGCTAGCTCCTTGTCGTTGAACGGGTCGATGTACCTCAGGTAATACCATGAGGACCCGGCCCATTGGGGCATCGTGTCGGTTTCCCTTCTTGCCGGTCCGCCGCAGGCCGGGCATACGGTGTTGACCCATTCCGTTATATTGGCGAGCGGGGACTCCCCTGTTTCGGTAGGCTCATAGAATTCCACTTCCGGAAGCACCAGGGGCAGCTCCGACTCCGGAAGCGCGACCCAGCCGCATTCATCGCAATGTACGAGAGGTATCGGTTCGCCCCAGTACCTCTGTCTTGAGAATACCCAGTCCCTCAGCTTGTAATTGACCTTGAATCCGCCTATTCCCTTTTCAGCCAGATATTCCGTTATCTTTTTCTTGGCGGCATTCACATCCATTCCGTCAATGATGCCGGAATTTATCATGGTTCCGCTTTCTATGTCAGTGAAGGCGCAGCTGCCTGTGTCCCCCCCGGCAACCACCTCGACTATCGGCAGGTTGAATTTCTTCGCAAACTCATAGTCCCTCTGGTCATGCGCGGGCACAGCCATTATGGCTCCCGTCCCGTACGACATCAGGACATAGTCCGAAACCCAGATGGGAATCAGTTCCCCGTTGACAGGATTGACCGCCTTCAGGCCCTTTATCTCAATGCCCGTCTTATCCTTCGCCAGTTCAGTCCGCTCCATGTCGGATTTCCCTGCGGCGATCCCGCCGTATTCCATCACCTCTTCATAATTTTCGATCCTATCCCTGTATTTCGCAATGTACGGGTGCTCGGGCGACATCACCATGTAGGTGGCGCCGTACAGCGTGTCCGGCCTGGTAGTGTAAACCCTGAGCACATCATCGGTTTTGTCGATGCAAAAGTCGACTTCCGCTCCCTCCGACCTTCCGATCCAGTTTATCTGGGTGGCCAGGACCCTCTCGGGATAATCGACCAAAGCCAGGTCGTTTATAAGCCTCTCGGCGTATTCGGTGATCTTCAGCATCCACTGGCTCTTCATTTTCCTTGTGACTTCGCTTCCGCACCGCTCGCAGGTTCCGTTCACTACTTCCTCGTTGGCCAGCCCCACTTTGCAGGATGTACAGAAATTTATCGACATCTCCTTTTTATAGGCAAGGCCGTGCTCGAACAGCTTGAGAAAAATCCACTGCGTCCATTTGTAGTAGGACGGGTCGGTCGTGTTTATCTCCCGCGACCAGTCGAATGAGAATCCTATGGACCGGCACTGGCTCTTGAATCTGGCTATGTTGTTCTTCGTCACCTCCGCGGGATGAATCTTGTTCTTTATCGCATAATTCTCCGTGGGAAGCCCGAATGCATCCCAGCCCATCGGGAAAAGCACATTGTATCCCTCGAGCCTTCTTTTCCTTGCCACTATGTCCATGGCGGTATACGGCCTTGGATGGCCGACGTGAAGCCCCTTTCCCGAAGGATAGGGGAACTCGATCAGCGCGTAATAATTGGGCCTCGTCCTGTCCCCGCCCATTCTGAATGTTCCGTTGTCATCCCAGATCGTCTGCCACTTTTTCTCTATGGCCGAATGGTTGTAGTCTTTCATGATTCTCCCCTTTTCATTACATTAAAAAAGCCCCTCCGCCCAGAGGCGAAAAGACCGCGGTACCACTCTGATTAATGCTCCCAAAGGAGCATTCACTATTATTGATAACGGTGTTTCCACCGGCTTGCGCTACTTTCCTTCACGCCTGCCGCTCCGAAACGAGATTCAGCCCCCGCGGCCGACGCCTTCCACCATCCGGCGTCTCTCTTAAGACCTATGGAACCTACTGCTTTTCATCATCGCAATCCATTTTTTGTATTATACAACAGCGGCCATGGAAAAGCAACAAAGCCGGTTTTTCATGGATGACTAACAGCGCCGGATGGGTTATACTTATCCGGGATATATTTGAGGGAGATTTTCCGTGACCGACCTGACCACCAACAAGGCGCTGATAAAGAAAATACTTACTATAGGACTTCCTATAGCTATATCGAATTTCGTAGGCACCGCGCTGAATCTCATAGACAATATGATGATAGGGTCGCGGGGAGAGGCCGCCATTGCAGCCGTCAGCATATCGAACCGCATATTCTTCATAATGATAATAACGCTTTTCGGCGCATACAGCGGCGTGGGCATCTACACCGCCCAGTACTGGGGCAAGAAGGACATAATCAACATCCGGAAAATAATGGGAATGGCTTTCACGCTGGGCCTGGCGCTTTCGGCCTTCTTTACGATTGGCGCAACAGCATTTCCTTCCCAGATAATCGGGATATTCATCAAGGACGCCGAAGTTATCAAAGAAGGCACCAGATATCTGTCAATTGCCGCGCTTACATACATACCGGTTTCCATATCCTTCGTTTTTTCATATACGTCCAGAAGCGTGCACCTGACGAAGTTCCCGATGGCCGCGAGCATCGCCGCCCTGAGCCTGAACACATTCCTGAACTATCTGTTGATAAACGGAAACCTTGGTTTTCCGGAACTGGGGGTCAGGGGTGCCGCCATCGCCACCCTTACGGCAAGGATAGTTGAGCTGTTTCTTCTTGTGATAATAATCTACAAATCAAAGGACCATCCCCTTGCCGGCAGGCTAAGGGAATTCTTCGGCTTTGGTTTCACAATGTTTAAAAAAGTGATCAAGACCGCCTTTCCCGTCATTATCAATGAATCGGCCTGGGTGGTCGGCGTATCCGTATATTTCATCGCCTATGGAATTCTGGGCACGGCTTCAATAGCCGCCGCACAGGTCTCCCTTACCATCTCGGACCTCATATGGGCTTTCCTCATCGGCATGGGCAATGCCACTTCTGTTTTAATAGGCAATGAAATAGGCGCCGAGCGGATTGACAGCGCGTTTAAAATAGCCGGCAGGCTGGTAAGGATGGAATTCCTCGCCTCTGTATTCCTGGGACTGATGTATGCGGCAATAGGCTACGGCATTGCCGGTTTCTTCGGCCTAAGCGAGGAAACCCTGGCCATGGCATTGAAATGCATATATGTAAACGCCGCTTTCATTCCGATCAGAATGCTTGGTTTCGTGTACATCGTCGGTATACTTCGAAGCGGCGGGGATACGAAATTCTGCATGTTCCTGGACATTGGCATGGTATGGTTCCTGGGCATTCCCCTTGCCTTTATCTCGGTGCTGGTTTTCAAGCTCCCGATTTATTGGGCGATTGCAGTGATAAATACCGAGGAAGTATTGAAGGTTATTTTTGCCGCCAGACGGTATCGTTCCAAAAAATGGATAAATATCCTGATTAACTGAATAAGGTCAAGGCATGGACTTTCCCTGACCCATGGTTTTGGATTGACAAAATTCCATATCATCCATGTGTGGCATGTCCGGCGGCTATGAAATTTTATCCTTGGGTGTATAATGGAACCACACGGACGATGATTTCGTCATATTCATATAAGGCGGTACACAAAAGATGAGTAAGATTTTTTTAAAAGCTGCGGTTTTCCTGACCGCCATTGCAATAACGGCGGTTTCCTCGCTTGGTTTTACAAGTGTCCTTGCGGATTCAAACATACGGCTTGTTGTAAACGGCAATGATATTACGGAGCTTTCAGCCCCTGTAATACAAAACGACAGGACGCTGGTTCCCATACGCTTTGTAACAGAGGAACTTGGCGCCACGGTGACATGGGACGGCGAGAACCGCACGGTCCTGGTCGAAAAAGACAGCATGAGCATATTCCTCAGGATAGGCAGCTATATCGTGGATTACAACCATGGCGAGAAGTATATGCTCAGCGATGTCGCGCCAATGATTATAAACGACCGCACCTATGTCCCGCTTCGGCTGATCAGCAACGCCTTCGGCACCGGAATAGACTGGATTGACGAAACAAGGACGGTGGTCGTGGACTCTTCGAAAAGTTCCACTGTACAGCCGTTTTTTGATATTACCATCACATCCCTCAAAAACGGGGACATCATATCCTCCGAATCGCAGGTAAATATATCCGCCGCACAGAAATATCTGACCGCGGCGACTGAAATACGCCTCCTCCTGCTCGACCCCTCGACTGCCAGGGGCTTCATCGTCGCACGCGGAACCAACACCGATTCCACATTGAAATACATACCAAAACCCGAGGACAATGGCAATAAAATACTTGTCGCCGCCTTTTATGATGCATCAGGGCAATTCATCGGCGGCGACTCCCTTGCTGTTTCCGTCAAGGTAGTTCCCGAGGTA
>JAFGQE010000110.1 GCA_016935835.1 Clostridia bacterium
AAAAAATCAACCAGCTGACAGAAACAAGGCTTATATAAGGGGCGGGTCGTATGATATAATATGCCGGGAACATTGTTCCGGAGGAAGAGACATGATATCGGCAAACGAACAAAAAAAGAACATAAAATTCGGTTATTTATATATAGCGGGAGGCATTGTATTCATGTTGATAATGGCGGGTATATTCGCCACGGACAACATTGATAACAATACAAGGGAATATGTCGTGATGGCATTGGTAGCCATGATAGGCATTGCCTGCATATTCACCGGCATAAAGCAGGTCAGGGACAACAAGACATTGCTCGAAGGGATACCTAAGGCCGTAATCGAGGAAATGATGACGGAAATGGCGATGTTCAAGAACCTTGACCTTTCGGTCCGCGACATAACAAGGCATATGACAAGCGAAAAGGAAAAGTACTTTTTAAAAAACCCCATAGTAGTGTATCCCGATGACATTACGGAAGCCCTTGAAAAATACAGGGACGGTAAGGTTACAAGGAAAGAAATGCTGGTCTGGTGCCATGTGATGACCTTCAGCCAGTGTTATGTATATAATCCGGACAGGTACGATGAAATTGAAAGCGTCGTAAAGGCAATACAAAAACGCCTCGTCAATGAAGAGGACCTGTCGGAGGAAGAAATATTTCAATTTGTCAGCGCCCTTGACAACAATGCAGAAATTTAAATTTTAAGAATCAACATTCGACCGGTCAAACGGGCACAACCCGTTCCCCGGGTTGTCAAAACCGGGAACCGCATGTCAACGCGGAAATTTAAATATTTTGCAAGCATTTCTCAATAAGTATCCGCTGATTCCGCCCCCGTGACAATATCCACTGAAGAGCTGCATCCCAGTCTGTCCGCACCGGCGTTTATAAAATCAATCGCATTCTGGTAATTCCTTACCCCGCCTGCAGCCTTGACCAAAGCCTTTCCATCTACAGCCTTCTTCATGATTGCAACCGCTTCAAGGGTTGCCCCGCCGCTGTTGAAGCCCGTTGATGTCTTGACAAAGTCCGCACCCGCCCTTACGGCCAATTCACAGGCCTTGATTATCTCATCATTGTCAAGAAGACATGTTTCAAGAATCACCTTTACGAAAACGTTCGATGAATGTGCGACACGGACGACCTCTTCAATGTCGGCCAGGACATAATCAAAATTGCCATCCTTGAATTTTCCAATGTTCATGACCATGTCAATTTCATCCGCGCCATTTTCAATGACATCCCTTGCCTCGCATATCTTGGCTTTGATTGAACACGCACCTAGGGGGAACCCGATTACCGCGCATACCTTTACATCCGAAGGGTGCAAGAGATCGGCGGCATATTTCACCCGGCAGCCATTGATGCATATTGAATGGAACCCATACTCCAGGGCCTCTCCGCAGAGTTTTTCAATCGACTTCTTGTCTGCCTCCGGTTTTAGAAGAGTATGGTCTATATATTTCGCAACATTCATTGCATTACCTCCTTTTTACACTCCCAATCCTTTAAAACGATGGATTGCATCTCCATTATAACAAAAAAATCGGCGTTATTAATCGCCCGGTTTAAATAAAGGTAAAATTTAACAGCCAGTATAATGACAAATAATGGGAATGGAAATATAATCCTTCTGACAGGAGATGCGCATGAAGAAAATGAATTTATATTTTGATGTCAGGGATACGGAGTATTTTGAGCGGCTCAAGAAGTATATTTTGTTGAACAATGGAAATCTGCTTGGAATTGCAAAAGCCAGGGAAGAACTGAACGGCGGGTATTTAGTCAGCGATTATCTCAATAAAAGGAATACAAGGAATATCATTATATTTGGAGAAGGAAAGGATGAGTTGTCAAAATATCAGAAGGCGTCCGCTATATGCAATGTTTTTCTGGACAGATACTCAGAGGATTCCGGAGAGTATATTGAGGCAGGAAAAGGCGGAGCCAGGATCATTTGCGTCACATCAGCCCTTGGCGGAGCGGGGAAGAGCACGGCATCAAAGGCAATATGCTGCAGGCTGGCGGAACGAGGAAGGAAAGTCCTGTATGTGAACCTCGATTCCCTTTCATCCGGTGAAACGGTTTTTGGGCAGGCGGAATCAAATAACTGCACCAGGATGAGGTATTTTATGCGTAAGCACGAAGGAGAGATGGCGGCAAGGATTAAGAGTCTTGCGGCAAGGGATGAACGGCGGCGGGTGGATTATATATCGAACGGCCGGCCGTCCATGGATGGACCGATTGAAGAGGCTGAGGCAGAATGGTTTGCCTCGGCTGTAACCGGATCGTCAATCTATGAGTATGTGGTTCTCGATATTCCATCCTGTTTATCCGAAGGACACATAAAGCTTATGAAAGAGGCTTCCCTGAACATAATCATAAGACGCGGGGAGACGGGCAGAAGGCAGCGGAACTTCAGCGAGTATCTGGAGTCCCTGGCAATAAAAAAGGTTATCGAGGCAAGCAATTTTTCAGAGGACGGGGAATATGCAATTCCCTCAAGCGAGGGAATATTTGAAGCATATCCGCGCAAATACTGGATCTGCATTGATTTATTATGCGACTTGGTGGAGGAAGCATGATGGAAAAACTGCTTGAAAGAATTAAAAAGGATATATCGTCCGGCCTGGAATCCGCAAATGAACTTTCTGATGAAAGGGTTTCACAGGCGATCGAACAAAAGGCATTCGAACTTTGCGAAAGGAAAATCGGTAATCTTTTGAATACTGAGAGGCTTATAAAGGCGGCAAGGGATGAGATATTGGGATTCGGAGCCGTACAGGGCCTGTTTGAGGATGACAGCATCACGGAAATAATGATTAACGCGGGAAAGGTATATTTTGAAAAGGGCGGGAAGATCTTTAAATCACAAATGGATATGATCAGCCCGGCGGAGTGCATGAAAATAATAGGCACGGTCTGCAGAAAATCAGGCAGGACAGTCAATACGGCAGTACCCATAACAGATGCATGCCTGGAGGATGGGACAAGGATAAATATAGTTCTTGCGCCTGTGTCCGTCAACGGGCCTGCGGTGACAATCAGAAAATTTCCAAAAATCCCATTGTCTGGGGGAGACCTTGTAAAAAGTGGTTTTTGTACAGGAGCGGCGCTTGATTTTCTTGAGCAGCTCTATAGGGCGCGATACAACATGTTCATATGCGGGGGAGCGGGAACCGGCAAGACAACCCTGTTGAATGTGCTGGCAAATTGTACCGGGAGCGGTGAAAGAATCATAACGATAGAAGACTCGGCGGAGCTTAGGATAGATAAGGTTGACAATATTGTCCGCCTTGAGGCCAGGTTAAAGAACAGTGAAGGCGCCGGGGAGATAAATATAAGGGACCTGATAAGGGCAAGCCTGAGGATGAGGCCGGACAGGATTATTGTCGGCGAGGTCAGGGGCGGCGAGGCGTTGGACATGCTTCAGGCAATGAACACCGGTCATGAAGGTTCGATTTCCACGGGACATGCGAATTCATGCCTGGAATTGATTTCACGGCTCGAGACAATGGTGCTGATGGGAAAGGACATACCGTTGATGGCGGTAAGAAAACAAATAACAATGGCAATAGACATTGTAATATGCATATCAAAGCCGGGAGGAGAAAGAAAGATTACTGAGATCAGCGAGCTGTCCGAGGCAAAAAACGGGGATGTGGTTTTACACGAAATATTCAGGCATGACTATATGAAGAATAAACTGGTTCAGACAGGGGATCTCATTGAAAAGGAAAAATTAAGAAGGCTGCTGTATGCTTAGAAAACATCTCATAAGGGGAGCCGTGGGATTTTCATCCCTATATGTGCTATATAAAAGCATCCCTGTTTCAATGGCGGGAGCTGTTGTCTTTGTGCTGTTTGGAATTCTGGATAAAAAAGAACATAAAAAGGCAAGGGACGCTGATTTGACGGATCGTTTTCTTGATTTCTTAATCTGTCTTGAGCCAGTCCTTAATTCATCGGGGGCGTTCCCCGGACTTTTTGCGGAAGCCGCAGCCGATTACAGGGGAATACATGGCGGCGATTCCATGTGCAAATATCTTGAGGATGCGGTAAAGGGATTTCGAATGAATAATGCCACATCCGATGTTCTTTATGAAATGGCATGCGGCATTGATATCGAGGATGCGCATATGTTTGCCGCCAGTATATCGGCGTGTGAACGAAACGGAGGCAACCTTGTTGAGATAACACGAAGGACAACCGGCATTCTGTCAGGCAAGATTCACATAAAGAGGAATATAGAAGTAATGATTTCAGGCAGGAGATTCGAACAAAAAGTAATCACTGCAATGCCGATTGCACTGGTCATGGTGTTTTCGGTGACCGCAGGTTCGTACCTGGCTCCGCTTTATTCATCTTTCGCGGGAAGGCTCGCCATGAGTGCGGCCGGACTGATGTTTCTTGCCCAGTGGTACTTCTGCAAAAGGATTGCGGAAATAGGTATTTGATATGGGTGCGATAATATACTCCATTTTGATGGCGGCATTATTTATTATTGGAAGAAGGGTCGGCGAAGGATTCAAATTGAGGCATGCCGCATACACAAGCATGGTATATCCGGTGATATTCAAATTGCTTTCCGGAATTATACGAAGCGACCGACCCGGGGTCGGAGGGAAGCTGATGTTTCTTTACGGAAGGAAAACGTCAAAAAACTTGTTTTGCCTGCACATTTCCTTGAAAGTCGCTTCCATGATAATATTCGCATCCTTTCCGGTTTTCTATTTGAGTTTTTCAAAGGCCACGGGAATGGAAGCGGCAATGGCATGTGCGATGCCGGTTGCCGGGCTGATTCTTCCCGATGTGGATCTCAATGCGAGGATTAAGAGAAGAAGGGAGGAAATACTGATTGACTTCCCGGCGTTTTGCACCGAGCTGGCAATCATGTCTGGGTCCGGGCTTGAGATACAGGAAGCATGGAGACGGGCATCGCGCAAGGATACTGATTCGGAATTTTACCGGGAAGCCCGTTTTACAATTTCACGGACGGAGACAGGTGCAATGTTCAGGGAGTCTCTTCAGGAGTTTTCGGCGAGAATGGCAATTCCCGAGATTCACACATTTGTCTCTATTTTAAGCCAGGCAATCAAAACCGGCGGGGGAAGCCTGGTGGAGATGCTCAGGAACTGCGCTTGCCAAAGCTGGGAGCAAAGATGTGAAAACGCCAGGAAAAGAGGAGAGGAAGCTTCCACAAAATTGGTTTTCCCATTGGCGCTGGGACTTGCAGGTATCATCATAATTCTTACTGCACCCGCGCTTATCATAATGAAAGGGATATAAGTATGTTTACTGGAATGAAATTTATCAAGGATAGAAGAGGGATGGGTACGGTTGAAGTCGTTATAATAGTCGCGGTGCTCGTGGGGGTCGCCCTGATTTTCCGCGAGGCGATCGTTGGCTTTGTAAAGGACATAATCGACAGTGTTTTCAACGATTCGGAAATAGTGGACAAGCTTAGGACGGGGTATTGATATGACATATGAAAATGTAACATCGGGGGGGAGAAATTATCTAAGGGCTTCGGGAACAATTGTCTGCCCCGGATATATGGCCGCCATGATTAGCGGGGCAAGCCCAAAAGGCATCATTCCATTGACAGTCATGGAGCAGGGCGGTGAAAACTGTATTTTGCTTGATATAGACATCAATGTCGCATTGAAGGATTTTTTGTCGGAAAACGGAATTGGTGAAGATGGATTATTGATTTTATTCCACTCGATTGATGAAATAACGGCGGTATGCGGTGAATACCTGCTGGATGAAAACCATATTGTCCTTGACGTTGAAAGGATATATATCGAAAAGGACATGAAAAAAATAAAATATATATTCAACCCGCTTGAAGCAAGGGATTTTCGGTCTTCCTGTAAAAAACTGATTGCGGATATACTTGGGAATTATTACACGGGGTACTCAATCGGCAGTGAGAAACTCAGGGAGAGGCTGTTGCGCGAAACTAATAAAGTTGATTTTTGTCCAAGAAACATAATAACGAGATGGGAAGAGCTTTCGAGTATCCCGGATGAACCGGAGGGCGAGGTGAACACGCGGCAACAGGATGCATATAGGAATGAGCCGGTACTTTTGCGGCGATTAAAGGAACTGCTTGACAAAAACAATAAAAAAACCAACAATACCTGCCTTATGCCAAAAATATCAGCGGGCAGGTGCCTTACAGGAATATGCAGCATCAATACACGGATTCCTGTGGGCTTTGAAGGAATTACAATAGGAAGGAACATGCTGCAAAAAGAATACGGACTTTACAACGGAGGCATAGGAAAAACTCATGCCAGGGTGTATGAACGCGACGGCACTATCTTTATCTCTGACCTTGGCAGCAAAAACGGCACTTATCTGAACGGAGAAAAACTGGATAAGAGGGAAGCTGTTAAAATTGAAACAGGCGACATAGTATCATTTTCTGATGAGGAATTCATTCTATGCTGAATGAATTTTGTTAAGATAGGCGCGTACGGCCTCCAGTATCCTGCCGCTGGCATGGCCGTCCCCGTAAGGATTGACGGCCCCTGCCATCTGCTCATATAAATCCGGGTTGGTAAGCAGCAGGGTTGCATCGTTAATAATGTCCTCCGTCAATATTCCCGTCAGGCGTACTGTTCCCATTTCCACGGCTTCGGGTCTTTCGGTCTCTTTACGAAGCACCAGGACGGGCTTGCCAAGGGCGGGCGCTTCTTCCTGCAGGCCTCCTGAATCCGTCATTACCAGATATGATCGCTTCATCAGGTTGTGGCTGTCGCCGACGCTTATCATATCGGTAAGCAGTATTCCCGGCTTGTTGTCCAGAATCGGCAGGACAGTATCACGGACAGCCGGATTGGGATGCACGGGATACACGAAAAGCAAATCGCTGAAAGCCTTCGACAAGGCAAGGACGGCTTGGCAGATATTTTCGAGCGGTTTTCCCAGATTTTCCCTTCTGTGTGCTGTCAGAAATATAACACGGCGGTTGGTGAAGTCAATCTGGTTGAGGGGATTGCATTCATAGACATAGCTTTCATTTATTGTAGTATCCAGTGCATCGATGCCGGTATTGCCGGTGATAAAAATATTTTCAGGGGAAATACCTTCTTTTAAAAGATTCTCCCTGTTTTTTTCGGTTGGAGCAAAGTGAAGCGTTGAGAGGACGGCTGCAATGCGACGGTTCATTTCCTCGGGAAAAGGAGAATATATGTCATGAGTTCGCAAACCGGCCTCAACATGACCTACTGGTATTTTTTTATAGAATGAAGCCAGGGCGCAAACAAGGCATGTCGCCGTATCGCCGTGCACAAGAACCATAGCCGGATTGACTTCGTCAAGGACTTTTCCAAACCGCTCCATTATAGCCGCGGTTATATATTCAAGCGACTGGCTTTCTTTCATTACATCAAGGTCATAATCGGGGGTAATGTCAAAAATACGATTGACCATATCTATTGTCTGCCGATGCTGTGCCGTGGTGCAGACGATGGTTTCAATGGATTGATCCTGCAGAAATTTCTTTACGACAGGGGCCATTTTTATGGCATCAGGTCTTGTTCCATACACGATGAGAACCCTTTTATTCATGCTCATCCCTTTCATTTTCATGGTCAGGAATATCCTGCGATTCCTGCGCATCAATTGGGCGGACACTCTTTTGAGGCTTATAGATGAAAGCGATTACCAGTATCAAAATCACAACCAAACTGACAAGAAGGAATCCGATGTTTCTCATGCCGCTCCTTGCCATGAAGATTGACAGCACTCCCAGCAAAAGACTGGCGGAATACAATATAATTACCGTGGCCCTTTGGCTCAGGCCCAGATCATCGATGAGCTTGTGATGGATATGCTGGCGGTCGCCCTGATAAAAAGGCTTGCGTTTTATGATGCGCCTTGAAAAAGCCAGTATCGTATCAATTATTGGAAGTCCGAAGGCTATTACGGGAATGAAGATGGAAAGTGCAGTATACGACTTCAAGGTTCCCTGCATGGATATCATGGCAAGGGTAAAACCTATGAAAGCAGAACCGGACTCTCCCATGAATATTTTCGCAGGATTGAAATTGAATGGAAGAAACCCCAGTAAAGCTCCTGCGAGGGCTGCCGTTACAATGGCTGCATATGATCCAAGAAGTTCCGCATCAGGCCGGATAAGGGAGACGGCGAATAGAGTCAGGGCGCAGATGGCGCCTGTTCCTGCCGCAAGTCCATCCAGACCGTCAACTATATTGAATGCATTTGTAAGCGCGACGATCCAAAACAATGTTATGCCAAACGAGAAATATGGGTTAAGCGTAATTATTGAGGTAAGGGAGTTGGGGTCAGTAAGGAATTCGATTCTTGATCCGGAGATCAGGATAGCCGTCACGGCGGCGGCAATTTGAAACAGCAGCTTGTGAAGCGGCTTGAGCTCAATGATGTCATCCAGAACACCCATTGTCATGATGATCAGAATTCCGCACACAAGTCCGATCAATTCCAGGTCGGCGACGAAATTATCATTGAAGACATAATTAAGAAAAATGGAAGATCCGAAACCAATGATTATCGACAGCCCGCCGAGAAGAGGAATGGGAAGACTATGCACATGCCTTTCCTTGGAAGGAACACTTATTGCATTCGTAAAAAAAGCCAGCCTTTTCACAAGGGGATACATTGCCATCGAAATGCCAAAGGAAATGAGGAACGTCAAAATGAAACTCATTGTTTCTCAACCTCATCATAATTCATAAGTTCTATCCCGGCTTCAGTCAGAAGCGACATTGAAAGCTCATCAGGATAACTGCCGCGGAAAACAAGCTTTTTGATCCCGGCATTAATAATCAGCTTTGCACATATGGAACAAGGCTGCAGTGAAACGTACATAGTGGAACCCTTGACGGATATTCCTGAATAGGCGGCCTGGGCAATGGCATTTTGTTCCGCATGTATCGCCCTGCACAACTCATGGCGTTCGCCTGAAGGAACATTCAACTGCTGCCTGAGGCACCCCACCTCCTCGCAGTGCCGTACTCCCGCGGGGGCTCCGTTGTAACCGGTTGTCAGTATTCTCTTATCCTTTACTATAAGTGCTCCAACCTGTCTCCTGATACAGGTGGAACGGGTTTTGACAAGATCCACAATCTGCATGAAATACTCGTCCCATGAAGGTCTTGACATAATGCGGCTCCTTTTATTTTGTTCCGAACAGCCTGTCGCCCGCATCCCCCAGCCCGGGAACGATATAAGCGTCCGAATTCAATCCCTGGTCCACACAGGCGCAGAAAATCTGAACATCGGGATGAACGGAACGTACTTTCCTTATTCCTTCCGGTGCCGCGATCAGGCACATGAGTTTGATCTGGGTTATATCCCTCTGTTTAAGAAATGAAATTGCGGCTGATGCCGAACCGCCCGTTGCAAGCATGGGGTCGAGAAGAACCATTTCGCGATCGGATGCATCCTCTGGCAATTTGCAGTAATATTCCACGGGTTCAAGGGTTTCATGATCCCGGTACAGCCCGATGTGGCCGACCTTTATCATGGGCATTAGCCTGAGCATTCCATCGACCATTCCCAGTCCCGCTCTCAGTATGGGAACTATTCCCATTTTTTTACCGGAAAGCACCTTTGTCCTTGCTATGCCGATGGGTGTCTCGAGCTCGATCTCCTTTAAAGGCATGTCCCTCGTAACCTCATATGTCATCAGCATTGCAATCTCGCTGACAAGTTCACGGAACTCCTTTGTGTCCGTATTCTTGTCCCTGAGCAGGGATACCTTGTGCTGAATCAACGGGTGGTCGAAAACAAACACCATATCGTCATACTTCTCAAACGTCATTTGTCAATCCTCCTTGCAGACTTTTCTTCCAATAAGCGTATCTTTTGATTTCTGAGCTCATATCTTCCGTCGAGATATTCTGTTTCAAGCCATTCCCTGACAATTGCAAGAGCAAGGTCGGATCCGGTTGTCCTCGCTCCCAAAGCAAGAATATTAGCATTGTTGTGCTGTCTGGAGAGGCGCGCGTGATATATGGTTGTGCAAAGGGCTGCACGAATTCCCGGAATTTTATTTGCCGCGATGGACATGCCTATTCCGGTGCCGCAGATCAGGATTCCCTTTTCACATTGTCCGCTCGCCACGGAAACAGCGGTTTTTTCCGCATAGTCGGGGAAATCAACGGAATCATCCGAATCCGGTCCAAAATCAATATAATCCAGCCTCGCTTCCTTGAAATACCGGAGTATGCTTTTTTTTAAAAAGAATCCGGCATGATCGCTGCCGATGGCTATCATAACTGCCTCCGAATATGAATTCTCAAAAATCATTTTATAGCAATGCCAAACTTATGTCAAAACGAAATGGGACATCCGGTGAATAAACAAATCCGGGAATGGTTATTTGACATCAGTATGTCTTTTTCTTTTTCTGAACAAAGCCAATCCGCCGAAACCTCCGACTATGGCAATGTAATAGCCAAAGTCATACCACCAGCCGGTGTTAAGGCTTTCATAAATTCTGATGCTTTTATTGAAAAGGCTTATTATAAGAGACAAGGGAGCAAGCCATCCATGCCAGATTCCCCACAGGAAATTCGCCGGTTTTTCAACCGTCGCCCTGCCGTCTCCGGGTACACATGATGAAAGTGCCATTATCAATAGAATTGAAAGCAATATTATAGCTATGATCTTTTTGGACATTTTAAACCTCCCGTTGCATAGTCGCCGAAACAATTATATCATTCCCGGGTTGAAATTAAAAAGATGCGTGTCACGCACCTTCTTCCCGTGTAATTTTTTTAATTTTCTTTTCCAGCTTGACCCTGGATATCATGACCCTGTGTCCGCAGACTTCGCATTGTATGCGAAAATCAGCTCCCACCCTTAGTATCTTCCATTTTCTGGAACCGCAGGGATGCTGCTTTTTAAGCTCCACTATATCATTCAGCCGTAAATCCATGGGCATATATGCGCCGCCTCAGTATTTTGTCAGGTAGGAATCAAGTTCCCATTTTGTTACCTGCGTACGGTACTCGTCCCACTCGGCGAGCTTGGCCTCTATGAACTTATTGAATACATGCTGACCAAGGACATTCTTGACCAGATTGCTTTTTTTCATGGCGAAAATGGCTTCCTGAAGGTTTTCCGGCAAGGAAACCACCTTGTTCTTTTTTAACTCGGCCTCGGACATTTCAAATATGTTCGCATTTACCGGAGGCGGGGGTGCAATTTTGTTTTCAATTCCGTCAAGCCCCGCTGCGAGTATACCGGCAAGCGCAAGGTATGGATTGCAGGAGGGGTCGGGGTTTCTTAATTCAAGCCGTGTCGAGCAACCCCGCGAGGCAGGGATTCTGATGAGGGGACTTCTGTTTTTTGCGGACCACGCGACATAAACAGGTGCTTCATAGCCGGGCACGAGCCTTTTATATGAATTGACGGTAGGGTTTGTCAGTGCGGTTATCGCAGATATGTTTTTTGTCAGTCCGCCTATGAAATGGTAGGCGTCCCGGCTCAGCTGAAGACTGTCGGACGTGTCGCAGAAGGCATTCCCGCCGTTTTTGAACAGTGATATGTTCGTATGCATGCCGGAGCCGTTTATTCCCGCGATTGGCTTTGGCATGAATGTTGCATGAAGCCCATGCCGCTGGGCCATGACTTTTACAACAAGTTTGAATGTAAGGATGGCATCGGCGGCTGCAAGGGCATCCGTGTATTTAAAATCTATCTCGTGCTGCCCGGGGGCGACCTCGTGATGGCTGGCTTCGATTTCAAATCCCATTTCATCGAGTGCCATGCTGATGTCCCTTCGAGCATTTTCTCCCAAATCAATGGGGCCAAGGTCGAAATAGCCGGCATTGTCATGCGTCTTTGTGGTTGGGTTCCCGTCGCTGTCTGTCAGGAACAAGAAGAATTCACATTCAGGGCCTACATTGAACTGATCGAAGCCCATTGCGGTCGCCCTTGCGATTGCTTTTTTCAATACATAGCGCGGGTCCCCTTCGAACGGCAGGCCTTCGGCGGTATATACATCGCATATCAGCCGGGCAACCTTTCCTACCTGAGGCCGCCATGGAAATATAACAAAAGTATCGAGGTCGGGCCGCAGATACATATCTGATTCCTCGATTCTTGCAAAACCTTCTATCGAGGACCCATCAAACATGCACTCGTTGTCCATGGCCTTGTTAAGCTGGTCGACCGTTATGGCGACATTCTTCAAAACACCGAAAATATCCGTGAACTGAAGCCGGATGAACTTTACATTATTCTCGTTAACCAGTTCAAATATGTCTTCCCGTGTCATCTTACCATTCATTTTAGTCTCCTTTCATGATGCGTCCATGGAAAATACGCACATGCCTCAAAGAAAAACGACGGACAACCGCCCGGATCAGCGGGCTTGGTTGAAACGTCGTTGTTTCAAAATAATTATGTTGCCGGCAACTTTACTCTTCCGGTTCAAACATATCCTTGGGAGCTCCGCATTCGGGACATACCCAGTCCTCCGGAAGATCTTCAAAGGATGTTCCCGGCGCAATGTCAGCCATGTCATCGCCTATTTCCGGATCGTATATATATCCGCAAACCGTACAAACATACTTGGTCATGTTTTTACCTCGTTTCATATACTATGACTTTATTTTGATATATAATTTAGAAAAAAGCAAGCATCCCCTGAAAAAACAATGAAAGACTTGCATATGAGATTATTTATCGGAATAATGGTTGATGAAACAACAGGGCAAAAGCTGAATTCCTTGACAAGGGAGATTGCGGAGGGATTCAGGAAATGGAGGCCCACCGACCCTTCGAATTACCATATTACAATAAAATTCATCGGTGAAACGGACATGGATACCCTGGAAGTCATAAAGGGATGCGTGAAGACGGCAGCCCGTGGCATTGAGAAATTCAATACGCGAACAATAGGCGCGGGAAGTTTTGCAAGGAACAATGGGCAAACGGTATTTTATAAAGTCAAAAAGGAAGACAGGCTTGAGAAACTGTATAAAATGGTATGTTGTGAATTGAGGCGCAGCGGAATCAGCTCAAGTGAACAAAAATTTTTCCCTCATATAACCGTTGCCCGGGAAGTTGCTTTGAAAGATGGTTTTTCATTTCCCGTTCAGAAAGATATCATTCTGGACGTTGATTCGATAAGTGTCATGGAAAGCACAAGACTGAATGGAAAATTAATTTATATACCTGAATTCACGGTCAGGCTGGAGGATGCGGAAAATGATAAATAAAGTTAAGATTGACGTTTCAAAACCCGGAGGCAAAATAAGCAAATACATTTATGGTCATTTCTCCGAGCACCTGGGCAGGTGCATATACGACGGGTTATGGGTGGGCAGGGATTCGGACATTCCCAATTCAAATGGAATTCGCCGGGACATAGTCGAAGCTTTGAAAAAAATCCGGATACCAGTATTAAGATGGCCGGGAGGCTGCTTTGCGGACGAGTATCATTGGAAGGATGGCATAGGACCCGGCAAGGACAGAATAAAAAGAATGAATACACATTGGGGGATGATAACTGAGAGCAATGATTTCGGCACCCATGAATTCTTTGAGTTGTGTGAACTTTTGGGATGTGATGCCTATGTTGCCGGCAACCTTGGAAGCGGAACGGTCCTGGAGATGCAGGATTGGGTAGATTATATAAGCTGTGCAAAAGGCACGGCAATGTCGGAGGAAAGAAAGATTAACGGACGGGAGGAGCCCTGGAACCTGAAGTTCTTTGGAATCGGAAATGAAAACTGGGCGTGCGGAGGAAACATGAGGCCGGAATACTACGCCGACCTATACCGAAGATATCAGACATATGTTAAGAGTTACCCCGGGACCAGCGTCCTGAAAATCGCCTGTGGTCCAAACGAAGACGACTACGAATGGACGGATACAGTTATGAAGCTTGCATCAAGGCACATGTGGGGGTTAAGCCTGCACTATTATACTCTCCTTAATAAAAATTTCAGCGAAATGGGCGATTCGGAGCGATTCGGAGAGGAAGAGTGGTACAAAATAATAAAAAACACCCTCATAATGGATGAATACATTAAAAACCACTCAAAGATAATGGACAAGTACGATCCTGAAAAAAAAGTGGCTCTTGTCGTGGATGAATGGGGAACCTGGTATAAGGCGGTTGAGGGAACGAACAAGCGGTTTCTTCATCAGCAGAACACAATCAGGGATGCAGTCTCCGCTTCCCTTCATTTCAATATATTCCATCAGAACTGTGAAAGGGTCAGGATGGCGAACCTTGCGCAAACTGTAAATGTTCTTCAGGCGGTGATACTGACCTATGGGAAATCCATGATTAAAACACCGACTTACCATGTTTTCGACTTATATAAGGAGCATCAGGAAAACATTAGTATAAAGGCTGAGCATGAATGCTCCGAATACAAGGGCATACCCCGCATAAACGCAACCGCCTCAATGGATGAGAAAAGCGGCTCGATATGGATTTCAGCATGTAATGTCGACCCATTTGAAGCAGTTGATGCTTTGATTGAAATAAGCGGAATCGACGAAGTTACGGTAACATCAGCCAGAATGCTTGCCGCCATGGAAATCACGGCATGCAACACGGTGGAAAATCCGGAGAATGTGAAAATAAGGGAGTTCAAAGAGTTCAATGTGAAAAAAAACTCAATTGCCCTCAGATTTCCTCCGGGAAGCGTCATTACCATCGGAATAAACTGAATTATGATTTTATCAAGGCTTTCCGAATAACCTGAAAACGCCTCGCCCAGGGCTTGATGAAAATCCATAGGCCCTTGGTATTCTGCATTCCCTGACTATCAGGGTTGAATTCAGTTTATCCTAATGGAATCAATGAAGCTTTCTATTTCGGCTTTTTCCTCGTCGGTTGAATATCCTGCAAGGACAACCAATGCATAGCTTCCTTTTGTAATCGCATACATTACCTGGTACATTGAGAACTCCTCGTACTGTATGCGCATCACTCCCTTGGCAAACTGCCTTCCGTCAATCCATGGTTTTTCAAGGGGCAGGACCTCCACCCCGACACCTGCATTGCTGAAGATGCTCTTTGTGAAATTCAGGCTGTTCAAAACATAGTCTTCCTTGTCATATGTATTGTTGACATACTTCATGTTTTCCGAAAAGACACTTATGTAGGGATTGAACTCGTCTTCGGGTTTTTCCTTATACTTCGTTGCGTACACATAATTGACAAGGGCTTCAAGGCTGAGGTCGCCGATGGTAGTGATATCAACGGGGTCAACCACCGTCTCGCCGTCATCGCCCATAGCCGGCCGTGTGTTCATGTTGACTATTTCCTGCGGGCTGAGGAAAGTATAGTCCGGTGAAATTTCTATTGAGAAGTTGAAAAATTCATTTACATAATGGCCGTTTTCAAGGGTTCCCCAGCCGAATTCAACTTCCACCTCTTCCTTTTCAGCGCACGAGGCAAAAGATAAAAGCATCATTATTGACATTGCGAGGGCAATTGTTTTTTTAATCATCATTATTCTCCTATTATTTTAACCAAAACCCGTTTGTTTCTCATCCCGTCGAATTCACCGTAAAAAATCTGTTCCCACGGACCGAAGTCG
>JAFGQE010000111.1 GCA_016935835.1 Clostridia bacterium
ATTTATCGAAAAACGGAAAGTTATCCCTGGGATAATTTATCGAAAAACGGAAAGTTATCCCTGGGATAATTTATCGAGTGGCGAGGAGCCAGTCGAGGAGGATTTTGTTGAAGGGTTCGGGATGTGTTTCCATGGGGCAATGGGCGGCGTCTTCAATTATTTCCAGGGTCATGCTGTTGAGAATCAGCCGCAGCGTGTATGCGTCATCGAGGGGCACCCAGGTATCCTGCCCGCCCCAGATCGAAAGGACGGGAATACCGGTTTCATTAAGCGCCTAAAGAGATTCACGCGTCGTGGATGTTGATGTCCTGACCATATCAACAAGGGTTTTCTCGGTTCTAGAAATCATCAGCGGCCTGCTGTAGCCGGACGCCTCTTCCGCGGTCGGCGGCCGTCCGTATGCCGACTCAAGGAATGACCTGAGCCGGGGTTCCCTTAGGAACAAATACCGGATTCCAATCTGGAACCATCGTGCCGCGGGAGGATATTCCACTATAGACGCCCCGCGGTTTGTTGTTGAAATAACAGCCGCATCGACATAGACGACAGCCTTGGTCCTGCCGGGATCCTGCAAAGCCATTTCGGTGATTGCACCGCCGCCCATCGAGTGCCCCGCCAGAATCCAGCCTTGATCAGTGCCGGCACCCTGTTCCGCCATGAAGGCGTCGATAAATTCCCAGAGAAGCTTGGCCCGGTTGTCCTGGGAGTGATCGAAGCCCGCATCCCTTGAACTATATCCGAAACCAGGCAAATCGACCGCCACCACATCATATCCGGAGGAGGCGAGGGCGTCCATCTGCCCGCGCCATGAAAATGCCGACCCGCCCATGCCGTGCACAAGCAGGATATTCCCGGCACTCGGAACCGGTCCGTCCGAGGGCCTGTATATATAATGAATGGAAACATCATCAACGGATATCCGCCCGCTGTCATCAAACGGCTGCATCTCCATCTCCAGGCCGCCCGAAAGAGGTATCATAAAAGGCAGTATTTGCAGAGCGAGAATGACCGCCAGGATAATTATAAAAATTTTCTTCATTTTTTTGGACATGCTTCATTGCCTCCCTGTGCGCGGCGCACTCATTGTGATATATAGAAAAATCAGGGTATGAATATATTATGATGGAAAAACCCAAATAAAAAAAGAAGAATTATTTCACTTTGGCAAATCCGGCGGGGTTTGAAAGCCGGACTGCCTGTTCTTTTATTATAAGGAGGTATTGTATGGGATACGTTATTACCAAGGATTTTCCCGACGGGCTGCTGTATGAGGAAAAGGGGCCGTTTGTTTCGCTTTATCAGCCTGCACACAGATATTCACCCGGCAACAGACAGGATCCGATAGTGTTTAGAAATCTGCTCGGGGGGATTTCGGGAGCGCTTGAGGGCAAGTACCCGAAGGAAGACATTGCGGCCGTTCTCGCGCCGCTTGAAGAGATCAGGAATGACACGTTTTTCTGGAAGGACAGCCTCGATGGCCTGGCGGTTCTCGCCAATCCCGGCAGATGCATTGTGTACCGGCTCAGAATGCCTGTAAGTGAACACTTTACGGCAGGAGGAAGCCTTTACATAAAGCCGCTGATCCGATACTTCAGCTCAACCGATGAATTCTTCATTCTGGGGATCGGCAGGGACAGGTTCTCGCTGTTTGAAGGAAACAAGCACGGGATTGATGAAGTCGGGTTACCCGCCGGACAGCCGTCGACGCTGGAAGAGGTCCTTGGAAGCGAGACCGGCGAATCATATCTTTCATATGCGTTCTATGGCGGGGCGGGCGCAAGGCCAATGTACCACGGCCACAATGACAGGAAGGCTGAGGAAGAGAAGGACACGGAGAAGTTTTTCAGATATATAGACCGGTTTGTCTTTGAAAATTACTCCAAGGATGCGGCGGCGCCGCTTATTCTTGCCGGACTGCCCGAACATATATCCGAATTCAGGAAAATAAGCAAAAACCCGCATCTTGCAGATGAAGAAATCAGGGAATCGCTGGCTGTATTGGACAAGGAGCGTCTTGAAAAGACGGTCAAGGGCATAGCGGAAGGAATGTACGTGGAAAAGGCGAAGAAGCTGGCCGACTCGTTCCATGTTCTGGCAGGGAAGGACCTGGCGTCGGATAACATAGAGCGGATTGCTTCATTTATAATTGAAAACAGGACAGGAACAGTCATGATTGAGGCGGAAAGGTCAATCCCCGGCTGGGTGGATATGAAATCGGGGGATGTGCATTATAACGCGGATGCCGGCCCGGGAAGCGGCGATGTGCTTGACGACCTGGCGGAAATGGTAATCAAATTGAATGGAAATGTACTGATTCTGCCAAGCGAAAATATGCCGTCGAAAACCGGAATCGCCGCCATATTCAGGTATTGACCTGAGCCTTGCGATTTATATTGCCGTAACATGGACGAAAGTGGATCGGTCCTCGCATTCAGTCAAAATCCCCGGGATCAGGCGTCCGCCTTGACTCCTCGATGATTGCCTTGAATGAGTGGTTGGCTCCATTCCAGAAATAAAGGAGGCCGATCAGAACATATATTATGTCAAAATAACGTATTTCCAGAGCAAAAAGCAGCCTCAGGGTCTTCAGAACGACAGGCAGGGTCGAGGCATAGCATGCCAGTGCGTATGACCGGGCGAAACCGATTCGAACCCGCTTAAAGGACAGGAAGATATTGCCGACCGACGATATGAAGAACGCTCCGATCATGTTGAAAAGAATGAATAATATTATGAACAACGCAATGAATATTATGTTGCTGAGCGTTACCAGACCAAGATATTTCGAAAAATCATCCTTGTCAGTGCCTTCGGGGAAAATCGCCGCATATGGTATATCCTGCTTGGAAAAAGGCGTCTTAATCAATACGGAATCCGAATCCATGAGAAGCGCAGATTCATATTCCCTGAGGTCGTATTCAGCGATCGAGTCCGTTTCGTCGAATATGACCGCCAGGGCTTTGCCTGGTTCATCTATCATGCGGACGGGCCCGCCGGTCCCGGTGGTCATCCGGCCGCCGGCTATTGTAAAATCAGGGGCGCTTTCCTCATAAACCCTGTAAAACTCCTTCACTGACCTGTCAATGGCGAAAGCTGCGGGCAAAACCGCGACTATCGAGAGAAGGAACGACAATAGCAATAGATACATAACGGCTCTTCCGGAAGGGAGTTTGTCAAGGACGCTATAGTACTTGAAGTCCGTCAATGTCTTGATGAACACCTTCGGGAACTTCAGGAGGCTTCTGAGGAATTTTTTCATGTGGCATTTCCTTTCGCAATGCATATATTATACCAGCTGGCGGGCTTGCGAGCCAACATATTGGCCGGGTTGCGTTTGTAAATAATCCAAATCAAGGATATAATCAAAATATCAATATTAAATGAGGTAGCCGATGGGACAGATTGACATGTACACGGCCGTTCTGACTTACTCCTTATCCAACTTAATCGGATTTGTTGTCATGGTCTTCGTGGCATTCCGGTTCCGGAGGGAATTCAGGAGCCTGATTGATTTTATCATCTTCTTCCTTTTTTCCTTCGCAGGGGCGGCATTGGTCCTGCAGAGGGGAAGCATACCCGACATATTCGGGGTTGTCCTGGCAAATGCCATGATGCTCGCCGGGAAAATATCGCTGCTTCACGGCATTATTGAATTCTACAAGGTTAAGTTCAGATACTCCGTATTCATTGTCCTGCTGTTCGTTGCATTGGCCGGGTTCATTGTTTTTACTTACAGGATACCAAGCGTTAATGCCAGGATATTAATCATAGCCGGGTTTTCGATGTTGATACATCTTGTTGCATCGCTGCAGATCCTAAGGGTAAAAGCGCTGGTAAAGCCATGGGCAAGCATGATGTTCCTGGTCAACGTCATATATTTTACAATAAATATCATCAGGATCGCAGTCCTTCTGATAACGGCCGAATCAAATCAATCGATTTTTTCATATAGATATGATGCGGCGGTGCTGCTGATTAACGCCGTGTTCGTACTTATTTATCTTTCGGGCATTTTGGCGATGATAAACAACAAATACATCGAGGAACTGACCAAGATGAAGGCCGAGGTCGAGTTCTTCGCAAACATATACAGGATATCGCCGGTTCCGGTCATGATGGTATCCTCAAGGCAAATGATTATGCATGCGAACAAGGCATTGTGTGAAACGGTTTCAATTGAAGAGACGGAGCTTATGGGCAAGGAGTGGGTCGGGACTTTTGTTTGCCGCGAGCACAGGGACCGGGTGCGCGATTGCATCAGGAATATCAACCTGATGAAGGATTGCAACTCGGGGTTCATCGACATAAACGGAAGGGGAATGGCCCGGATTCCCGTCGAAGTCGTGATGGAGTCGCATTACGACGAATTCGGGTTCATCGATTACTATATCGTCTTTTTGCATGACTTGACTGAAATCAATGAGGCATATGACAAGGCGATCGAGGCTGAGAGAAGCAAGAACATACTGCTTTCGAACATTCCCGGATTTGCCTACAGGTGCAAACCTGACAGGGAATGGACCATGGAGGCGCTGAGCGACAGCTTCACGGAAATGACGGGTTACGATACGGATGAATTGATCGGGAACAAGGCCGCATCGTTCAACGACCTTATTATCGAGGAATACAGGGATCCCATATGGGACGAGTGGAACATTTGCCTGGCGGAGGGCAGGCCGTATATCGGGGAATACCGGATGAGGAGGAAGGACGGTAGTGAGATATGGGTCTGGGAGCACGGCTCCGCGGTTTATGGCCCGGGCGGTGTGGAAGTCGAGGCGCTTGAAGGCTTTATCATGGATATAACCGACATGAAGAAGCTGGAGCAGGAAAACCTGCAGATGGAGCAGCTCATAAGGGAAAGGCAGAAGCTTGAGGCGGTCGATACGCTGGCCTCCGGCGTAGCCCATGAGATCAACAACCCCATCAACGGAATTATGAACTACGGACAGCTGCTGCTTGATATGCTGGGGACGGAGCACGAGGCAGCGGGTTATGCGGCCGAAATAATCCATGAATCCGAAAGGGTGTCGTCCATCGTAAAGAATCTGTTGCAATTCTCAAGGCACAGCACCGAGGAATACGAAATGACGGATATTCGGGGGATATTGGAGCAAACGTTGTCGCTGGTAAAGACAATACTCAAGCAAGACCAGATTGACTTGTGGATTGACATACCGGATGGATTGCCCGAAATCAGCTGCAGAAGCCAGCAGATTCAGCAGGTCCTGATGAATCTTATGACGAATGCGAGGGATTCGCTCAACCGCAAATATGAGGGATATGACGATAACAAAAGGATTTTACTGGCCTGCCGGGTAATAACACGGGATGACAGGAGATGGCTGAGGACAACCGTCGAGGATCATGGCGGCGGAATCCCCGGGCCGGTCAGGGACAAGGTGTTCGAGCCGTTCTTTACAACAAAGGGGAGGTCCGAGGGGACGGGACTCGGCCTCGCCATCAGTTATGGAATAGTGAAAGAGCATGGCGGTATGCTGTCATTTGAGACAAAGGAAGGCGAGTTCACAAGGTTCCACATGGACCTGCCGTTGGAACTCAGCCAATATATTGAACGCATATAAAATAATTAGCATTGCGGGGTTTCACTTGGCTGATAATAAATCTTCTACGATGCCCAGGAATTCATTGACCTTTTCGACCGAGGTTGTGTCCGTCACATCCGCCATTACTATGTCGCAAGGCGCAAGTTCGTTGTATATTTTTTTAATGTCCTCTTCGATTTCTATTGCCGATTTGCATTCCAATTCCAATGGAGGGTAGAACACAGCGCGCCTTGCATCCGGAAAGACCGCCTTGGCGCGCGGCATGTCAGACATCATTCCCATGTCGATATATCCCATTTTGTCGATTTTTCGAAGAACATCCAGATACGGCGTAACATTCCAATTGCATGTGTGGACTCCGAATCTGTCATACTCCAGCGATAGCATTCTGTCATAAGGGAGCACGAACTCTTCATATGCATCGGGAGATACCATGTTCATTACGCAATTGCTCATTGAGAGAAGGTTTATGTCAAATCCGGATTTTCGCTGCCTGGCCTGCACAAGCTTCGAAACCATCAGTATTGTCTGCGCTATGTGCCCGAACAGGTGATGGGCGAACCCGGGGTCGTCGTACATGTCCATGAAAATATCGTTGCCCCTTAGTTTAAGCGCTATGTTCAGGATGCCCTGGTAGTTCAGGTATCCGTGGATGCAGCCGAAATTGCTTTCAATTACATCCATCTGCCCCATTAGCTGCCGGACGGCCGGAGATGAAGCCGGATCCGGGGCTGAGAGATTTTCGAGATGTTCTTTTGAGAGGAATTGCCCGGGCAGGTTGTCCGGCCAGTCATCGGCGAAATAACGGACATCGAGACCGTATATCATCGGAATAAGCTTGATTCCATGGACACCGGAGATGGTGGCGCAGGTTTTTTCAATTCCGTTTTCGAAGTTTGTATTGAAATAGGGCAGGCTTGGGAAAGACTCATGGAGATACATCTTCATCTTAACGAGCGCTTCATAACGATAAAGAGGATCGGTGTGCCACTTTTGGGAAAAGTCAATGCCAAGCCTTGCGTGATACCATCGGGGAATGAAACCCAGCGATACCCGGAGGTCCGGTTCGTCGCCCGAATACGGCTCCCTGGTGGCGGGCCCGCTAATCGGTATATGGTTTCTCAGCCTGTAGTCTTTCATATCAGCCATCCTGTGAATATTTAAATACATTATGGCAAGGCTGCCATGGCATTGCAAGCAGAATCGACAAATTATCCCTGGGATAATTTGTCGAAAAGCGGCAAATCATCCCAGAATCGATAAATTATCCCAGGGATAATTTGTCGACGGGGTTGACAAAGTGGTATATGGAATATAGAATTGGACTATACCATTTATGAAGGGGCGGACTGTGGATATTTCCTTTGCAATTGACAGGGAGGCAAAGCGGGCGGCATACAGGCAGATTATGTCCGGAATTACCGCAATGGTGCGGGACGGCCAGCTGGTGCCCGGCGACAAGCTTCCATCCGAGCGTGAACTGGCACTGCTGCTCGGGACTGCAAGGGGAACGGTGAAGAAGGCATATGACAGGCTGTGCACGAACGGTGTGGCGCAATCGGCCGTAGGAAGCGGAACCTTCATATCAATGGGTCAGGATGTGATAACGACCAACCGCAAGCAACAGGCGGTAAAAAGCATAGAAGCCCTGGCGGACGAGCTCATCGGCCAGGGGTTTTCCCATAGGGAAATAGAAACACACTTCAACCTGGTCATGAACAAATATAAATCAAGGGAAGGAATCGTCAGCATCGCGGTTGTCGACTGTTCTCCCGAAGCTTTGTATACATTCGAGCAGCAACTTGGCTACATACCCGGCATATCAATGGAAAAAGTGCTTTTGGAAGCATTGCGCAAAGAGCGATCCCCTTCGGACATGCTTTCGCCCTACGACCTTATAGTGACAACCCAAACCCATTATGATGAACTTTGTGAACTTATGCCCCGGCTTTCGGGCAAGATCATGCAGGTTGTGCTTTCCCCCGACAGGCAGACCGTAATCGAGCTCGCACAGATTCCAAAAGACAGGCAGGTCGGGTCGATCTGCATATCAGAAATATATATGAACGTAATCTCAAGGTTCATGACGCGGGATATCCAGCCAAGGAACAAGCTGATAGCGGGCGGGCCGGGGTCCGTCCGGAATGAGTTTCTGAAAGACAAGGACTACCTTATACTTCCCCCGCAGCATGTGGTTGAAAACGCAGGCGGATTCGAACTCGATGATTTCAAACGCCGCGGTGGAAGGATAATCTACTTTAATTATCAGATAGAAAGAGGCTCGCTCATACACATCGAGGAACGCATATCCTCGATCCTGAAGGCCAGATCCGGGAGGGATTATGAATAAAACGCTTGTGCTGGGTGTAATAGGGGCGGATGTCCACTCCGTAGGCAACAAGATATTGGAATACGCGCTGAATCTTGAAGGCTTCAACGTCGTGAATCTCGGCGTCATGGTTTCGCAGCAGGAATTCATTGATGCGGCGGTCGAGACGGCGGCGGATGCCATACTGGTATCGTCGCTGTACGGACATGGCGAGCTCGACTGCAAGGGCCTTAGGGAGAAATGCGAGGAGGCCGGCATCGGGAACATTCTGATGTATGCAGGGGGAAACCTTGTGGTCGGAAAGACACCGTTCGAGGAAGTTGAGAAGCGGTTCCTGGACATGGGCTTTGACAGGGTGTTCCCGCCGGGTACGCTTCCGCAGACGGGGATTGATTTTCTCAGGAAGGACCTTGGGCTTGCGAATATATCTGACGGCGGGGGAAGCTTATGAATGCGGCGCTGCTAATTGATTTTGGATCGACATTCACAAAGGTGTGCTCGGTTGACCTGGATTCCGAGATGATCCTGGGCACCGCGCAGGCCCCCACGACAGTGAGAACCGACATAAGCATCGGCCTTAAGGAAGCTTTTTCAATATTGAAAGAAACAACAGGCATTGAAACATACACGGCGCGGCTGGCGTGCTCATCCGCCGCCGGGGGGCTTTCCGTCATGGCCTCGGGTGTAGTGGAATCACTTACGCTGAAGGCCGCAAGGATGGCGGCCCTGGGAGCGGGTGCAAAGGTGACGCGCGGATTCCATCATTATCTTACAAATTCGGATTTGAAAATAATAGAGGCTGAGCCGCCGGATATATTTTTGCTGGCGGGCGGAACAGACGGGGGCAACAGCGAGATCATAATACACAATGCGGGCAAGCTGGCCGGACTTAAGAGAGCGTTTCCCATTGTCGTGGCCGGAAACCGCGCAGCGGCGGATGAAGTGCAGACTCTGCTTGAAAGCGCGGGATGGGAAGTCCATGTCTGCCCGAACATAATGCCGGAGCTGGACAGACTCGACATCGACCCGGTCAATGAGATAATAAGGAGCATATTTCTAAGCAGGATAACCCATGCGAAAGGCATAGACAAGGCGGGGGAATTCATCGACGGGGTGCTGATGCCGACGCCTTATGCGGTATTGTCCGCGGCGGTGCTTCTTGCCGACGGAACGGAAGAGGAATCCGGGGCGGGCGGGCTGATGGTCATAGACGCAGGAGGGGCGACTACTGATGTGCATTCGGTATATGACGGATATGAAGTTTCGGACGATGTAATCCTGCACGGAATACGCGAACCCCGCATAAAACGCACCGTTGAGGGGGACATGGGCGTGCGCTACAATGCGTCCACGATTGTGGAAACGACAGGAAAGGAAAGCGGCGGGGGTTTGTCGGGCAGCGGAAAGAATGGATTTTTCCAAGGCATGGATGCACGTGAAATCGGGGAGTTGCTTTTGGAAATAGGCGGGCACCCGGAGATTTTATTCGGGGACTCAAAGAAGGAATTTGACAGGGCGCTTTGCAAGGCTGCCGTCCATACAGCCGTAAAGCGCCATTGCGGAACATATGAAAAACACTATACGCCGCATGGGGCAAGATATCTTCAGCAGGGAAAGGATTTCACGGGCCTTGGGACGATTATCGGCACGGGGGGGCCGCTTGTAAACGATTCCAATCCCGCCGAGACATTGTCGGCATGTCTTTTTGACGGGCGTGAGCCGGATAGCCTGAGGCCAAGGAAGCCCGAAATTATGATCGATAAAAAGTACATCTTGTATGCAATGGGCCTGCTCGCTTCGATTGACGCGGGGAAAGCCCTCAGGATAATGAAAAAAGAAATAATAAAGATAAGTCAGGAGCAGCCGGATGGAAACAACAGATAAAAAGATTCCTATGGATCAATTCCTGGAGACCAGGAAGGAAGTTCTCGCGCAATGGCCCACGGGGGCGGAAGTGGATTTTCGTGAAGCCGTGGAATACCATCATGGAATTCCGGTTAACAAGAGATTCCCGGAATGTCTTCGAAAGGCGGATGAAAACGGCAGCACCCTTTTGCAGCCAAGGGCGGGCGTTGCGCTTGTGAATGAGCACATAGAACTGCTCAGATACCTGGAGGAGCATGGCCAGGCGGACCTGCTGCCCACGACCATCGACAGCTATACGAGGCACAACAGGTACGGCGAGGCGCAGACGGGCATAGAGGAGAGCAGAAGGGAAAACAGGTCTTTGCTAAATGGATTCCCTGCCGTCAACCATGGTGTCGCGGCATGCAGGAAAGTCAGTGAAAGCGTAGGCATCCCTGTGCAGGTGCGCCACGGCACCCCTGACGCCAGGCTTCTGGCCGAAATAACAATCGCGGGAGGATTCACCTCCTTCGAGGGCGGCGGCATATCATACAATATACCGTATGCCAAGAACAACCCGCTTGAAAAGACGATACGCGACTGGCAGTATGCCGACAGGTTGGCCGGATATTATGCCGAAAACGGGGTTGTCATTAACCGCGAGCCATTCGGACCACTGACAGGAACGCTCATTCCGCCGTGCATATCGCATGCGGTGGCGATCATTGAAAGTCTGCTGGCGGCAAAGCAAGGCGCGGGAGATATAACGGTAGGATACGGGCAGGGCGGCAACCTGACGCAGGATGTTTCCGCGATGTATACCTTGAAGGAACTGACCCGTGAATACCTTGACCGGTTCGGCTTCAACGATGTGCGCGTATCGACGGTGCTCCACCAATGGATGGGCGGTTTTCCCGAGGACGAGTCAAAGGCGTACGGGGTGATATCATGGGGGGCTGCCGCAGCTGCGCTGTCAAAGGCAACGAAAGTAATCGTAAAATCCCCGCACGAATCGCAGGGAATCCCGACCAAAGAGGCAAATGCCGCGGGGCTAAGGACAACCAGGCAGGTAATCGACATGCTGAGGGAACAGAGGATGCCGATGACCGATGAAGTCAGGACGGAGATGGAGATAATAGGCAGGGAAACGCGCAGCATCATCGAGGCCATACTGAAAATCGGCGAAGGCGACATTGCCGCAGGGGCGATCAGGGGATTCGAGGCCGGCTTGATAGATGTTCCTTTTGCACCGAGCAGATACAACAGGGGAAAGGTGCTGCCGGTCAGGGATGACGACGGGGCGATTCGTTTTCTTGACTTCGGACAGCTGCCGTTTGGCGACGACATAAAGGCATTCCACAACGACATGGTTGCGATAAGGGGCAGGAACGAACGCAGGAAACCCAATTTCCAGATGGTTATAGATGATATTTATGCCATAAGCAAAGGGCGCCTTGTGGGAAGGCCGAGATAGGGATTCAAATCGGAAATATTGTGAGGCGGGCGGCAATGAGGAACACTCGGATGAAATATTCAAGGAGAGGGCTATGAAAATAACGGGAGCGGCATGTTCACGGGGCATGACCGGATTTTTCTTCGACGACCAGCGGGCGATAAAGGCCGGGGCATCAATGGATGGATCGGCTTACAAGGGGAGGCCTGAAACCGAGGGCTTTTCATCGGTAAGACAAGCCGGGGAGTCGGTGGGGATAATGCTGCTGATGGAAGACGGTTCGGTTGCCGTCGGCGATTGCGCGGCCGTACAGTATTCGGGCGCAGGCGGAAGGGATCCTCTTTTTCTCTCCGATTTATATAGAGGGGTCATCGAGAAGCATGTATTCCCTGAGCTGATTGGAGCTGAGGCTGATGAATTCAGGCCGCTGGCCGGCAGGATTGACGGGATGATTAACCCGGACACGGGAAAGCAACTTCATACGGCTATAAGATACGGCGTCACGCAGGCTTTGCTTAATGCGGTTTCCATCAGCCGGAGGAAGCTTATGGCCGAGGTCATGGCCGGGGAGTACGGCACACAGGTTTCAGAGTGCGAAATACCCATTTTCACACAGTCGGGCGACAGCAGATATGAAAATGCGGACAAGATGATAATGAAGCGGGCGGGGAGCCTTCCGCACGGGCTGATCAACAATATTCCGGAAAAGCTGGGATATAAGGGCGAGAAGCTGGTTGAATACGTGGAATGGCTTTCGGCGAGGATTAAAAACCTGGGTGGCGCGGATTATTTCCCTGCGATCCACATCGATGTATATGGTACTGTCGGAATGATCTTCGG
>JAFGQE010000112.1 GCA_016935835.1 Clostridia bacterium
AAATAAGCGATGTCAGTGCCAGGCTTGTGGTCAACAAGGTAAGCATGAAGATGAAGAGCGACAGGATAAGGGCCCTGATCCAGGGAATAAGGAAGGAACTGGAGAATGCTTGAGATAATTGCTGATTCCACGGAACTGATAAAAAAAATCAGCTCAAGGAGCACACTTGACGATCCGGCTGTCATATCCGCGGTTGCGGCCATAATGAAGGATATAAGGTCGGATGGGGATCTGGCGCTCAAAAAATACACGCTGATGTTCGATGGCTGCATCCCGGATGATTTCCGGGTGGGCGAAAGTGAAATCGAGGAAGCATATTCAAGGGCCGACAGCCGCCTTGTGGATATAATCCGTGAATCCATTGAAAATGTCAGGCAATATCACGAAAAACAAAGGCAGGAAAGCTGGGACTGGCAGAAATCCGATGGAATAAGGCTGGGGCAGAGGATTTTAGCAATAGGAACCGCAGGGGTTTATATGCCCGGCGGGACCGCGCCGCTAATATCAAGTGTCATAATGAATGTGGTTCCAGCTGTCGTGGCGGGGGTAAGGAACATTATCGTCTGTACGCCGCCTGATAAAAACGGCTGCGTGGATCCGCTTAGGATTGTAGCCGCGGTTGAATCGGGGGCGACGGCTGTTTTCAAGGCGGGCGGCGCCCAGGCGATTTTTGCGATGGCATTCGGAACCCGGAGCATACCAAGGGTGGACAAGATAACCGGACCGGGCAACATTTATGTCGCGAATGCCAAGAAGCTGGCTTTTGGTTACTGCGGGATAGACATGATCGCCGGACCAAGCGAAATTCTCGTTATCGCCGATTCAAATGCAAACCCCGCATACATTGCGGCGGATTTGCTGAGCCAGGCCGAGCACGATGCGATGGCTTCGGCAATATTGATAACGGAGGACAGGGGGCTTGCGGACAAGGTCAACGATGAATTGAGAAGGCAGCTACAACTGCTGCCCAGGAAAGACACTGCTCAAATGAGCCTGACAGGTTTCGGTGCGGCGTATATCGCGGACAGCAGGGAGGATGCGGTGAGGATAACGAACATGATTGCTCCCGAGCACTGCGAGCTGATGGTCGCCGATTCAAAATATTATGAAGAGAGAATCGAGAATGCCGGGGCCATTTTCATCGGAGATTATTCGCCCGAACCTTTGGGCGATTACTGGGCGGGCCCGAACCACACCCTGCCTACCGGAGGAACGGCGAGGTTTTATTCACCTCTGGGCGTATATGATTTTTACAAGAGGACAAGCATAATCCATTGCGACAGGAACAGCTTGGAAAAGGATTATGAAAAAATCAGGGATTTTGCGAAAGCGGAGGGACTGGACGCCCATGCAAACGCCATTTCGATAAGATTTGCGGAGGAAGAGGATGACTGAGTACCTGAGCAGCCTGGCCAAAGGCCTGGAACCGTATGTTCCGGGGGAACAGCCCGGGGACGGCGATTATATTAAGCTGAATACGAATGAAAGTCCGTACCCGCCGTCGCCAAAGGTGCAAGAAACCATAAGGAAAATGGCTGATGGAAGCCTTCGCCTTTATCCGGATCCTTCAAGCGGGGTTTTGATAAAGGCAGCGTCCGCATACCATGGCGTTCCGGAGGAAATGATATTCGCCGGCAATGGGTCGGACGAGGTCCTTGCATTTGCCTTCGCAGCTTTTTATGCCGGTAAAAAAGTGGTTTTCCCGAAGGTGACATACAGTTTCTATCCGGTTTACTGCGGGCTGTTCAATGCGGGATACTCACAGCTGCCTATGGTGGAAAAGCTTGGGATGGATCTTGACGGAATGGCCGGATGCGGCTGCGGGGTTGTCTTTCCAAATCCAAACGCACCTACGGGTGAGCTTGCCGGCCTGGAATGGGTTGAGCGAATAGCGGCTTCCAACCCGGGTAATGTAGTATTGGTCGACGAGGCATACATTGATTTCGGCGGGGAAAGCAGCGCAAGGCTGACGGGAAAATATGAGAATCTTCTGGTTGTCCAAACGATGTCAAAGTCAAGGGCCCTGGCGGGAATGAGGATAGGGCTTGCCTTTGGAAGTGAAAAACTGATTGATGGGCTGAAAAGAGTCAGGGATTCATTCAATTCCTATCCCCTTAACAGGTTGTCTCAGTATGCAGGTGCTGCTGCACTGGAAGATGATGCATATTACAAGGACATGTGCGGGAAAATAATCAGAACCAGGGAGAAAAGCTTCGGCGAGCTCGAAAGGCTGGGTTTTGAATTCATAAGATCGTCATCGAACTTCATACTGGCCTCGCATCCTGAAGTGCCGGCTGCGAAAATTTATCAAGTTCTCAAGGGAAATAATATACTTGTAAGATATTTTGCAAAGGAACCGTTGCAAAACCACATTAGGATTACAGTGGGCACGGACGGGCAGATGAAGATACTGTTCGACAGGCTTGAAAAAATAATCGGCGGCTGTTAATATTTTGCCATGAAAAGGAAGGAGTATCGGTATGAGGAAAGCTCTGATTGAACGAAGGACGGCGGAAACCGAAATCAAAATGGAAATAAATCTTGACGGCGGGGGGAAATACGAAATTTCGACCGGAATAGGTTTTTTCGACCACATGCTGGAGCTTTTTTCCAAGCACTCCCTGATTGACATAAATCTTTCAGTCAAGGGTGACCTCGAGGTTGACTGCCACCATAGCGTGGAGGATACCGGAATCGTCCTTGGGCAGGCGCTGAAAGCGGCGCTGGGAAACAAGGAGTCGATAAAACGCTACGGCGGCTTTACGGTTCCAATGGATGAATCCCTGGTTTCCGTGAATATTGACCTTAGCGGAAGGCCTTACCTTGTGTATAACGTAATGTTCAGCACTGGAAGCGCCGGCGGACTCGATGTAGAGGCAATCGGGGAATTCATGATGGCGGTCTGCACCAATGCAGGAATAACAATGCATGTAAATGTACATTATGGATCGAACAACCACCATATGGCCGAGGCCATTTTCAAGGCGTTCGCCCGCGCTCTGAGGCAAGCCGCATCGGCTGACGAAAGGGTGGACGGGATACCTTCCACCAAAGGAATATTGTAAGGAGGAAATTATGGCTTCATTGGTTGGAAACACGGATTTTCTGGGTGTCAGACCCTTCAAGACGGGCAAGGTCAGGGAAATGTTTGACCTCGGGGATAAAATTCTCATAGTCGTCACGGACAGGATATCGGCGTTTGACTGCGTATTCCCGGATCTGATTCCGAGGAAGGGAGAGGTGCTCAACAGTATTTCGGAATTTTGGTTCAACTACACAAAGGACATAATAAAAAACCATATGATTACAACGAAAGTTTCGGAGTTCCCGGAACCATTCAATGGATACGAAGAGGAGCTGGGCGGGAGATCGATGCTTGTAAAAAAGGTTGAAATCATTCCCGCCGAGTGCATAGTCAGGGGATATCTGGAAGGATCGGGGCTCAAGGATTACAGGAAAACAGGCGCGCTTTGCGGAATAAGGCTGCCGTCCGGGCTGAGGCAGGCGGACAGGCTTCCGGAACCGGTGTTCACCCCGTCCACCAAGGCGGAGGAGGGTCATGACATCAATGTAACATTCGATGAGCTTTGCCTGTCCATAGGCGCCGGGCTGGCTGAAAAACTGAGGGACGTATCGCTGGAGCTATATAAAAAGGCAAGCGCATATGCATTGGAAAAAGGGCTTATCCTTGCGGACACCAAATTTGAATTCGGCCTGCTTGACGGGGAACTGACGGTCGCGGATGAAATGTTCACTCCCGATTCCTCCCGTTTCTGGGATGCCTCCGACTATGAACCGGGAAGGGCCCAGAAAAGCTTTGACAAGCAATATCTGAGGGAATACCTTGAGACACTCGACTGGGACAAGACGCCCCCGGCGCCCGGGCTGCCTGAATCCGTAATAGAAAGGACGACCGGCAAATACCTGGAGGCCTTCAGAATCCTGACAGGAAAGGTACTCTGATGATAGGCATAGTGAATTACGGCATGGGAAACCTCGGCAGCGTAAGGAATGCCCTTGATTATATCGGGGCGGATTCTTTTGTGTCGGAAGACCCCGTGTTGCTTGAATCCGCGGACGCACTCGTGCTTCCCGGGGTCGGCTCCTTCGGCGATGCCATGGACAATCTCAGGATAAGGGGCCTTGAGGAAACAGTTGCAAGGTGCATATCGTCCGGAAAGCCTTTTCTCGGAATATGCCTGGGATTTCAAATGCTGTTTACTGGCAGCGAGGAAAGCCCGGGGATCAAGGGGCTTGGAATGCTTGATGGTTCGGTCAAGAGATTCCCTGGGTCAACCGGATTGAAAATACCCCAGATCGGATGGAATTCAATAAAGACAAATGCAGGAATGCGCCTGCTCGGGGAATCGGACGGCAAGTACATGTATTTCGTACACTCATATTATGCCGACCCGGTGGGTATGGACGGGCACATCGCCCAAACCCTGTACGGCATTCCGTTTGCATCCGCGGTTGAATATGAAAACATCCTGGCCTGCCAGTTCCATCCCGAGAAAAGCGGCGCCAGGGGCCTCGAAATATTAAGGAAATGGGCGGGGTCTGTCATATGATAATATATCCCTCGATCGATATACTCGATGGCAAATGCGTCAGGCTCACGCAGGGCAGTTATGCAAAGGTTACGGTTTATTCTGACGACCCCGCGGGATTCGCAGCGGAATGGGCTGTTGCGGGCGCCAGATACATTCATGTCGTCGACCTTGACGGCGCCAGGACCGGATTTCCCGCAAATGACTCCGTGATTCGGAAAATCGCCGGCGAAGCCGGGATTCCCGTTCAGGCAGGGGGCGGAATCCGTACGATGGACAGAATAAGGGAGCTTGTCGACATGGGAATCAGCCGGGTTGTCCTTGGAACCGCAGCCGTGAGAACCCCGGGGTTTGCGGCTGAGGCCGTGGCGGCCTACGGGGACAGGATTGCGGTCGGCATAGATGCAAGGGACGGTTTCGTCGCCACGGAC
>JAFGQE010000113.1 GCA_016935835.1 Clostridia bacterium
ACCCGGCTTTCAATGTTCATATGCTCCGAATGGCGGTTGACCGCAATGCCTGTTTAACTTCTATCTTCCTATTATATAATATAAATGCTGCTTTTTTCCTATCTTTTTCTGTTTTGGCTTCTAAATATTGCCCGGTTGAATCAGGCCGCAGTACCATTTATCTTCCGAACAGCCTTATCAGGTCGGCTACCTGGTTCATGGATTCCACCGGATGCCTCAGGGGTTTCTCCGGGTGCGTCGTATAGACGTTGCACCTTCCATCTTTCCGTGACTCAACATATCCTGCATCGGAAAGGTCGGTTACGATTCTGTGAACAGCCCTTTCCGTTATACCGACGATTCCGGCGATATCTTTCATCCTTATCTCGGGGTTCCTGGCTATGCAAAGCAATACATGGCTGTGATTGGTAAGAAATGTCCAGTTTGTCTGATATTGCATTAAAAAACCCCTCGCTAAAAATAAAACCAGTACCTTAAATATACCCAAAATACGCTTTCAGGTCAATACATATGAACACTTTTTCATGAATTGTTTTGCTATTGTGATGCATTCTAAGTTTTTGGAGCATGCTGGCTTGGCATAAAGATCAGTCGGAAAATTGAAATGCATATAGATCAGCGTCATGGATACGGAAATACAGTTTTACCGCCTTGCCTTCAAGTTCTGATAAATCCGCTCCGGCCATCCATTCCACTTTTTTATTTATGTTATTGCATGTATGTATGGTTCTGCAATCATTTGGCGAGAAGCCCTTATAATAATTCCCCTCGGTGTTTTTAATGCCAACACTGACAATCCCCGACGCCGCCGTGTCAATGTTCAGATAAAGATGCTTTCCCCTGAATATCAGTCCGGGGGTTGTAAATTCCCCGCCTTTATAATCTGACCTTGCGGATGTGAACCCGTCCCTCCTTATAACCAGCCTGCCTATTGCTGAAACCCGTCGCTTTGAATCAAACCCGGTTCTGGTCAGTATACGGTTTTCCCTATCCTCATATTCATCCCCCCTGTCCCAGCCATGAATTATATCAGTGCCCATATAGTACATGTACATGTCATTATTATTTCCAGGAACAATTCCGTTGAGCATATACAATGCAAATGCATCGAAGTCATCATTTGCACCAATGCCAGCGAAAACCTCCCTGTCATGCCTGTTCCACTCTATCCCGTCATCGCTCGATGCAAACCGGATGTCAATCGGCCCTGCGTTTCTTGGCTTTTCTTTAGAAAACTCAGGCAGGAAGACATCATACTTGAAATACATGCCCGGGAACATAAAATATGCGTCCTGCGCCCATGGATACTTCATCGCGGCATTTGTATAAAAATCGCAAGCCGGCCGCCGCCCCTGCCCGGTATCGACCTGAAGGTCGCCGCTGTCAGTCTGAAGAACAGTAATCATGTCGTCCACTTTTGGGAAACCGTCAAGCCGTTCTGACTCTCCCCTTGCAACGGTTCTGAACTGTCCGTACCCATCATAATTTTTTCTCACATATGCCGCATATTTTTTTATCCTGTCGTCCCAGAAGATAACGTTCTGTGAATCAAGATGGCAGCCTCCAGTTTTACCGCTGAACCGGCCGTCATCCAGCACCATATCAATTTCTCTGGTCCAGTTCATTCCATCGGCGGAAGAATATAATCCCAGGGGTTCTTTAATTCCATGCCTTGCCGTCATCTTATATTTTTTCCCCATTGTGTCATGCCGATCTACAAAAACCATGCATGTGCCATCACCTGTTCCCCCCGCTACTCCTCCGGCGCCATACCCCAGAACAACGTTGTTTGGTTTTCCTTCATAGCCATCGGCGAGGCCAAGTTCCGGCGCTTCCCATATGATGCCGTCGGATGAGCGGGCATATTTTACACAGATATGTATGCCGTCACTGCGATAGTCATTTTCCGTATACCAAATTTTGTATTCACCGTCTTCACATGCAACCGAGTTATAGCCGCCGATCCTTATGTGCGAGGACCCTTCGACTTTGAGATTTGTTTCCCCGGCTTTTATTGGCTTGTGGACTTTTATTCGTACATTTCGGCTATTGGTTATAAAGCTTTCATTAATGAAAAGCTGACGGTTTGAACTAATATTGATTGGAGCTTCATTATTCATCATACGATTTCCTCCACGGTCTCAAGCTAATCAGGGGCAGATATCAAAACCCGCACTTTTTGAATGTTTTCAGTCAACCGGCTGTCGCCGGCGCTGAATTTCCAAAAGTCCTCGTTACTCAGCACCTTTTAATTATATCTCAATTCTTTTAATAATTGGAATTTCGAAATTCCATTGCTTTATAAGAAAAATGCTCCGTAACATCCATAATTCATCCGGTTTCATGATTTTGAAGGCTTTTTTACGCAGAATTAACAGGACAAGCACGGGCAGCCTTATAAAACAGCCTGTATATTGCTAATGTACTTATTAGCACAATTATTGATAATCTCTTTATGTAAAACAGTGAGGTGACGGATGAATATTTCTTCAAATGGCAAGTCCCCTCTTTCGATAGGTGAAAATATTTGGTGTCATATGAGCAAATTTTGAGTAATCGGCAAAGATTTATCTATAAAGACAACCGCACGGTCCTGTTTTTATAAAAAAATATGAAATGAGATTTGACCATGAATCAAGTAATCAAACAAACGGAAACACATAATACACAACATGACAGTACTACCGGCAAGATGATTGTGGGTGTAATCTTCGGATTGATTGAAATTATCCTCGGCATGCGCCTGATCTTCAAACTACTGGGAGCAAACCCGTCAAACGGTTTCATCAAAATCATTTATGGCATGACCCAGTTCTTTGTAGGCATCTTTGAAGGCATTTTCTCCAAGAATGCCGTCAGTGATACGTCCAGGGCTGTTTTTGAACCGGCAACGTTTATTGCGATCATCCTGATAGCACTTCTCGCATGGCTGGTATTGGTGTTGATGACACCAAAGAAAAGCAACCAGGTGGAAACGACTGAATATACAAGTCACATTGCATCGGGAGATCAGCCGGAGCCCGGCGACCAGCAGGATGGCCGGCAAAAATAGTCGTTTGGCGCAACCGGGTATCTGTCATGGAAACCAGTCTTGTTGATTTGGTTTTCAAATATTTTAAGGAGGATCTCATATGGGCGATTTTAAGAAAGATTTAGACCACGCCAAAAACAAGGCGGCAGGTGAAGCAAAGGAGGCGGTTGGCAAGGCCACCGGCAATGAGCAATTGGAACTGAAGGGTAAAATACAATCCGCAAAGGCAGATTTCAAGAAAAGCCTGGATGCCGGTGCCAAGATGAAAAATGCAAAGGAAAAAATTGCCGGAAAAATCAACGATGGCATTGACAAGAACAAAAAGAAAAAGAAGAAGAAAAAGAAATAGATGCGGAAGGATTGTAAGCGGTCATAGTGTTTATTCGGACTTTTGTCCGATATGAAAGTAGGAGGAAAAATTCATGAGTTGGATAGCTTGGATCGTCCTTGGTGGTTTGGCAGGCTGGGTCGCCAGTATCATAACAAGAAACAACAGCCAGATGGGTATTATCTGGAATATTATCGTAGGTATAATCGGGGCCTTGGCCGGATCGTGGATTCTGGGTCTGCTTGGCGTAACAGAACCGCTGACGTTCAGTTTCACCACCTTTTTGGTAGCCGTCGGAGGCGCAGTGGTGCTGCTGTTCCTGTTTAGCTTGATTCGCGGCAAAGGCAGGAGATAAAGAAAGCCCGCCTTTAGTATAAAAAAGAAAGGAGTATGAAAAATGGCAGCAATTGTCAAGGTAATCGAAATTCTTGCAGAATCGACTGAAAGCTGGGAGGCCGCTGCTCAGGTAGCGGTCGCAGAGGCGGCCAAAACAGTGCGAAACATTCAAAATGTGTACATTGAAAGCCAAAAAGCCATTGTGGAGGACAACCGGATAGTCAGGTATCGGGTGGATGCCAAGATAACCTTCATAGTGGAACATTAGGAGTGCTTCCTTTTTCGAAGGTGAAGCCTGTTGAATAGTGCAGGATGGGAAAGACAAACTGATTCATTTTGTTGCTTCATTCAGATGATGGTTTTTAAGCCAACATCAGATGTCAGCAGGTTTTGGCGATTCACGGCAATTTGAAACCCGTACGGATCCATTTCCCGAATGATTTATGGGTTGGACCAAATCCCGCCGGATTCATTTCTGGTTGGGTTAATAATAAAAGGAGGTAATTAACATGGCAAAAACAACGAGCATAATTCTCGGTGTTGTCTTTCTTGCTTTGGGTATCCTGGGAATCACAGGCATTGTCCCGATGTTCACCAGGGATCCGATTTACGTCAATATCGGCGAGATTGTCCTGGGCGGCTTCGGGCTGTTGATCGGCATATATACGCGTCAAAGCAGAAAAACCGACCAGCAGGCAAGGGACCTGGCCCAGCTGACAAAGGAAAAAGCCGACTTGCAAAAACAAGAGATTGAACAGCTCAAAAAAGAGAACGAGCAATGGCGAAAAGACAACCTCGACCGGCAGCAGCAGGAAACCGAGCAACTGAAAAAACTGCTCGAACAGCAGCAGCAGGAAAACGAACGGCTTAGAAAGCAAAATTCATAACCGGCCGTCAAGACAATCCCGGATCCCGGCATATTCAAGCAACCGGGAAATATAAACAAGAAAGGGTGTGATTCATATGTTATGGACGATTATAGTAATAATTTTTATTCTCTGGCTTCTCGGTGCCTTCGGCGGCAGAGTGTTTTCCGGTTTTCCGAAAGTGGGCAACTGGGTTCATGTTTTGATCGTGATTGCCATCATTTTGCTTATTTTGAAACTGATCGGAGCAATTTAGGCTTCACACCGGTCATTGGCGGGAACTTTTCGAACCAGAATTATATCCATAAACAACGTTTGCAAAAAATCAATTAAATTATAGAATCGACTTATTCTAAGGGGAAAACGAAAGGATAGTCACATTCTGGTTCATATTCAAGGCATTATACGCACCATCAGGTCCTCTGTACGCGTCAAGGGACCTTTTGGTGTGTATAAATTTAATAATAGGTGCCGGGGTTGATCTTATGAATTTATTACCTCAAGCCATTATTCCTGTGCTCCATTAACTGACCTTTAATAAATCAGGACTGTCTGAATTACTGTCATGAAACGAATTTGCATTTGATTGCATACAGCAATCCCGGGATAGCAGTGTTCATTTTAACCACGGTGTTGTAAAATCAGATTATCATACGGACATTTGAGTTGAAGCGACCCTGACCCGCCCGGGCAAACCCCGGGATTTGAGAAGGAGCTGACTAAACGTGTATATTGAACTGTCCATCGATATTGATGCGCCGCCGGATATTGTTTTTGCATTTTTAAGGGACAAGGACCTTCATCCGCAAAAAAGTGGTTCGCCGGTCTTGCTTTTGCAAAAAACCACGCCGGGTCCAGCCGGAGCCGGAACAGGATATCGCGAAGTTGTCAGGATAATGCCTTTTATTAAAGGCGAGATTCTGTCCCGGGTCACGCACTTTGATCCACCTGGTTGCCTTGGGGAAGATTTTTCCAGTTCATGTATGACCGGGCATCTTATGTATCGGATTTTGGCGGATAACCGGGGAAGCATCCTGATTCAGCGGCAGAGTTTTAAATTTATTTGGCCGATACGTGCGTTGACCCCCCTGATCAGGTTCCTGTTGGGCAGGCGCCTGAAGGCAAGGCTAAAGATGATAAAATGTTTTCTCGAAGGCGAAGGCGAGGCCTGACTGCCGCTTGATTCAGATATTGTGCCGGCAACGGATACCGGGAAATAAAAGGAACTTGATGCCGATTGCTTCTGTCAAATTATACAAAAGTACATCCCTCCCCTGCCATCTGACGATTTCAAATTCTATTCCTGCCTTCATGAGACGGGGCCCGGTTCTTATCAAGGGTCTTTCGGAATATTAATCCGCCTTAAAAAAAGGCTTGACAACTCCAGACTATTGCATTAGTATGCAATTGTACTACTACAATAGTCTGGAGTTAAATATCATGGATGCGATCAAGTTATTCGACAGCGAATTGAAAATCATGGAAATCCTCTGGCGGAAAGGCTGCATTTCCGCAAAGCAAATCAGCATGATCGCTGCGAAGGACAACGGCTGGAATAAGAACACAACATATACTGTCATAAAAAAGCTTATTGACAAGAATGCCATCGGGCGCGCGGAGCCGGGATTTATTTGTTCTCCCCTGATTTCACGGGACACTGTGCAAAAAGGTGAAACGGAGAGACTCATTGACAAACTATGGGACGGCTCAAAAAAGGCTTTCTTCGCGGCTTTCGTAGACGAACATTTGTCAGATGACGAAATCAACGAGTTGAAATCCTTGATTGAAAAGCGGTGACCTCCATGCTTTTAGAAATTTTTTATTGGGTGCTGAACATGAGCATCATTGGAGGGTTAACCGGACTCATTGTTGCCCTTTTGAGGAAAATCCCCGGGTTCCCGCGATTTGCGGCGTATTTTCTGTGGATTTTACCGCTGATCCGGCTGTGGGTTCCATTTGGAATGGCAAGCCGCTGGAGCCTGCTTAGTCTGATCTCAAGATATGCAACGAAGACTGTTTTGATCTGGGAACGGTCTCCCGGGCCGGATTTCTCAATGACAAACAGCATCCAGGCCGCTGAAAGTTATTTCCCGATTGTATACAAATCAAACTTGCTGGATAATATCTTTGATGTGGCGTCAGTCATTTGGGCAATCATTGCAATGGCTGCGATTCTTGTTTCTTTGTTACTATATGCGGCCGCAATGAGGGAACTGAGGGATGCCCGGCACCTCAGGGACAACATCTGGATATCGGGGAAAATCGTTTCTCCCGCGGTATATGGCATCTTAAGGCCCAGGATTGTTACCCCCCCGTGGATTGCTGATAAAGACATGCCGTTTATCCTGGCTCACGAACGCGTTCACATCCGCCGCAGGGATAATCTCTGGCGGGCTGTGGCTGTAATCACCGCATGCATTCATTGGTTTAATCCGCTGTCATGGATTTTCCTGCGGTGGTTTTTTTCAGACATGGAACTTGCATGCGATGTTAAAGCCTTGAAAGCGCTGGGCGGGGAAAAAGCCAGGGATTACGCCGCCGTGCTGTTGGCCTGCGCTTCAGGAAAATGCAATTTTTCCAGTGCTTTCGGGGGATTAAAAACAAGGATGAGAATTGATGGCATCCTGTCTAATAAAAAGTTGACGCTGCTGTCAACCCTGGCCTTTGGGGCATTGATTGCCTCCGTTGCCTTTGTGCTAATAACCAATGCCACGGGAGGATTATGAGATTGAAAAAACTTGTATTTTTAGCTTTTTGCATGCTTTTGCCTATTATTGCCTTTGCCGGGTGCGATTTCTCCCGCGGCACGGGCAACAGCGAAAACATCATTTTGCACGAAACACCGCAGACATATGTGTTAGTAAATGAAAGTGCATTTTCATATATGCCGACGGTTACGCTATATGAAAACGGCAATGCACTTTTATCCCAGCCGATGATCAGCAGCCTTGCCCTTTTTGAAGCAGGCCGTTATGAGGTAAATGACGGCGAGTTGATCGTCTCGCATGGCGAAAATGCCAGCGCAACCTTCGCAATTTCCGATGGCGGCGACACACTGACACTGAAATCGGCTTCCCTGAGCTTTACAAAAGTCGGTGCAGTCTATCAATATCGACCTATTGAGGACTATTTAGGCGGATACAACAAGATTGACGGCGAAACCCTGACGCTCGGGTTATTGCGTGAATTGGCTGACAAGGCGCAAACCCTTGAATTCGCAGATTTTGAAAAATATACTCACTTTGAAATCGCCCCGGATTATCATCTTTTTAACGTGGAAGGCGGTTACACTCTAAGGGTGATACTCGATGCCGACGGGAAAACAACCTGTACCATTGAACGCAATTCAAGTGGCGAACGCTTTTTGCTGAACCTTAACGGTTCGACGGGTTTGGTGTTCGACGGGTTTCTGGGCATTTTGGCTGTTCCGGAATATAAAACTCGCAAATGGCTTGACTTTCTTGGCGACGAAAAGATGCCGTGGGACAAAAGCATGGATCTGGCATTGCCGGAATTTCCGGGAACAACCTTCACCTGGACACCTGAAAAGGTCACGGCCGGAGAAAACGAGCTGATTTTTGGCATGCCGGTTTGGAATGTATATCTGGCTGATTTAACCAATGATGGTAAACCTGAAATCTGCGCGACCGTCAGCATCGGATCCGGCATTTGTGATACGCGGGTGATTGTATATGATTATGCAAACGGCAAAGGGTACCAATTGGCCGACCGCATGCATTATGACTACCATCTGTCCATGAAAGACGGGAAAATCATGGTGACGCAGACCGATTATATCGACAACAAGCCTCTTGCAACTGCAGAGCTTCGACTTGTAAACGGTGAAATTTACAGGTTTTGCAATACCCGCCCGTAAAGAAAAAAACAAGTAATAAGCGCAATTAGTTTGACGGTGCGTACTTAAGGATTGTCTTTTGATGACATTTATAATCAACCTGAATGCAGTTAATGAGGTTGCCGGCGAACTCATTAATTGAATTCAACGACCAGGCCTGCCATCGGCTCTTTGTGCTTTCGTTGCTGATTTTGTAATATCCGGCCTATTTCCAAAGAAACCAGACAAGAACATAGCCCGTGGTAACCGCGGCAAGGGTAAACGGTATGCTTGTTTTCATGAATGTCCAGGCTTTCGTTTCATAACCTTCCTTGCGCAGTATACCAAGTCCTACAATATTGGCCGACGCGCCGATGGGCGTAAGGTTTCCTCCCAGCGTCGCACCGGTGAGCAACCCGAAATACAGGAGGGTCGGGTCAATTCCCATGATGCCGGCAATACCCGCCGTTACAGGCAGCATAGTGGCTATATATGGTATGTTGTCAATGAATGCGGAAAAGATGACGGAAGCCCAGACAAGAAGAGTGTATATCAAAAAAATGTTGTTGTTGCTTACCCTGACGAATATCCTGCTTATTTCCTCAACTACACCGGCTTCCGTTATTCCCCCGATGACTATAAATAGGCCGCTTAGCAATAGAAGCGTAAAATAGTCGATTTCCTTAAGGGTTTTTATAAAATTGCCTTTGTCCCTTGCTTTTAGGAAATCCCTGGCCAGCCCGATAATGAGCAAACCTGTGCAGATAAGACCGTTGCTGATGCGCGGTTTATCGGGAATAAATGACGCCAGGATCAGAAGCACAATCATACCGGCAAGAAGCACCGTTGGAAAATAATCGCTTACGATTGCTTTTTCCTCCATGTGTATCGGCTGGTTCTCCTTGCGGAAAATACGCATCAGGACAAGAGTGGCGGCCAAGGCTCCGGCCTGCACGATCCAGAACATACCGGGTTTCCCTTGGAAGAAGAAGAAATCAATGAAATCCAGGTTTGCATAACCGCCCAAAAGTATGGAAGTGGTGTCCCCGACCAAGGTGGCGGCTCCCTGAAGATTGGATGAAATGGCAATTGCAATGATGCTGGGAACCGGGGAAATCTTCAGCTTCTTTGAAATCGTCAGAGCCACAGGTGCCAGCATCAGTACTGTTGCCACATTATCCACAAAAGCGGATATCAAACCCGCAAATAACGCCATGGATATAACCGCCCATTTTACATTGGGCATTTTGTCGATCATCATGTCTGCGAGCAAGGAAGGCATTTTTGATTCAATGAAAAGTACAACTATCCCCATGGTGCCGGCTATCATCAGAATAACATTCCAGTCTACGGCGACAAACACTTTACCAATGGGCAGTATCCCAAGGATTATAAAAAGCGCTGCGGCGGCCAAAGCGACATAAGCCCTGATTTTGGGCAGTGCCATCAGCAGCACATACATCAATATGAATATAACTAATGCGGTTGTTTTCATAAACTTTCTCCAATGATATGCATAAATGATTGAAAAGAATCAAACCCTATTATGCTTAGTAAATAATAAGGAATAAATCACTTGCTTGTCAAGATTTTACAAAACGGTTTGTGTGCAATTTATCCTTTGTACCGAAATCTTTTAAGTACATCAGGCGACATGTATCAAAACCCTGTATTTTAGTATCTGTGTCTTGACCATCGGGGAGCATTATGCCGATCCGCCGATTTCCTGCATTTATATCCGCCGTTGAAAATGACCTTGTAGTTTCGTTCTTGGTAAGTAAAAGCGACTGTTTTACAGTCGCTTTTACTTTGGTCAGACTGTCCGAAAACTATGTTATTTATCTAACGGATGTGGTATAATTGGTGCATACAATGCAGCGAGGTGCCTCCTATGGAATATA
>JAFGQE010000114.1 GCA_016935835.1 Clostridia bacterium
ACTCGCGACTTTCACCTTGGCAAGGTGACACTCTACCACTGAGTTAATTCCGCTGGTGCCCAGAGGCGGAATCGAACCACCGACACGAGGATTTTCAGTCCTCTGCTCTACCATCTGAGCTATCTGGGCATATGGCGACCCGGAAGGGGCTCGAACCCTCGACCTCCAGCGTGACAGGCTGGCATTCTAACCAACTGAACTACCGGGCCAAATAAATTTGGTGGGCGCAATAGGGATCGAACCTATGACCCCCTGCTTGTAAGGCAGGTGCTCTCCCAGCTGAGCTATGCGCCCTCAAATGCCGAAAACGGCAAAAAGAAGTATATAAAAATTATATTTAAAAGTCAATATGAAAATGTATTTTCTCACAAAACAAGAATCACGGCCGGCAAACATGCTCGCCGGTTTTATTCATCAGCCGGAATTAATGGTTGGTTCCTGCTTTACCAGGAGCTTTTTTATCTCCTCGCTTTGGAAATGATACTTGGCAAGGCAGAAATGGCACGTTGTTTCAACAACATCCTGTTCGCTGATGATTTTCTCCAGTTCGTCCCTTCCAAGGCTTGCTATTCCCCTTAGCATTCTTTCCCTCGAGCAATCGCATTTATATGAAACGGATTTCTCCCCGGTTATCTGCACATCTCCATCCGGCATCATGAACCCGAGCACTCCCAGGGGTGTCTTTTCCTTTTCCATCATATTGGAAACAGACCTGCCTTCACGAAGACGGTTTTCTATTCTGGTGATTATGTCCTTGTCCGCTCCAGGCATAAGCTGAATTATCATACCCGCCGCACTCTTTACAGTCATATCCGGATTCAGCTTCACCCCCAAGGCCACAAGCGAAGGAATCTGCTCTGAGTAAGTGAAATAGTACGCCAGGTCATCGCCGATCTCCCCGCTCTGCAACGGTATCGTTCCGGTGTACGGCTCCTTCATTCCCAGATCGCGGACTATGTTGAGATACCCGGCGCCGATGCATCCTCCAACTCCGCCATCAACGCAATTCCCGTAAGAAGAATAATCATTGTTGACAACATAGCCTTTCAGAGTCCCTTCCTTGGAGCAGACAGCCACGACGCCTCCCATGGGCCCCTTTCCTTTGATTACCAAGGTAACGGTATCTTCCTTCGACTTGGCCATCTCGCCCATCATGGAAACGGCCGAGAGCGCCCTTCCCAATGCCACCGCGGCCAACGGATTGAGGCCATGATATCCCATGGCTGTTCCAAGGGTGTCCTTTATATCATTTGCGAACGCCCTTACGCTGCCGCCATATGCGGACGCCCTTATTACTTTATCAGCCATTCAGACTTCCTTTCTGCAAACAAAGAATATCCTTTCGGCCTTATCCCCCGGCTCATCGAAAGTCAGGTCGTTGTAGACACTTATAATGCAAAATCCCGCCTTCTCCAAAAGGTTTTTCATCTCCCCTGTAGCAAAGGCCCGTTCCGTGTTGCATGTGTCAATCCTTCTATACAGCCCATTTTCCCTGATGAAGATCGTTATCTCCATTACACAGGTCCGCTTTTCAAGGTTATATTCATTCTGCCATATATATGCAAAATCGTCGTTTACCGAATAAAAGACATTCGATGAAAAAACCTCCCTGAATTTATATTCGGAATTGATGTCAAAAACAAAAAGACCCCCGGGGTTCAGGTAATTATGCACCAGCCTGAAATATTTCTCAACTTCCCTTTCGTCCCGCAGATGGTTGACGCAGTCAAGGAGGCTGACGGCTGCGTCATATGTTCCGAACAAATCTATTTCAGTAAAATCCTGATTGATCCAAAGGATTCCCGGGCCTCCCTTGGCATAGGCTTCCCCAAGCATTCCGGGCGATGCATCGACACCCGTCATATCATATCCCATGCCGGCAAGCCTAAGCGTCAGGCTTCCCGTCCCGCAGCCAAGGTCCATAATGGATTCAGGAATCCTGTCCATATGCGTCTTGAATATATCATTGAAATACATGGCATACCCGCCATAGTCTATATCCGATGTAAGAATGTCGTAGTAAGCCGCGGCATCTCCGTACATGACAACCCCCGCCTATTCATTACCTTTGAGAATTTCAAGCGCTTTGATGAACTGCAAGTCATCTTCCCTGGGAACCGCCGACACCGGCATTCCCTGGTAGTCCCCGGCCTGCTCAATTTCAAAGTCGGGCACTATGCCTATGTCCTGTATGCATACATCCGACGGAGTGTAGTATTTTGCAATCGTTATTCTCAGCCCTGAACCATCCTCCAGGTTGTATACTCCCTGAACAAGCCCCTTGCCGAAAGTCGTCGTGCCCACAACCGTGGCCAGCCCGTTGTCCCTTAGCGCACCCGCGAGCATTTCGCTTGCACTCGCACTATACTCGTTTACAAGAATAACAATCGGAAGGCTGACTCCCCCCCTGGCAGCGGTATAGTCTTCCCGGTTGCCGTCCCGGTCAACCGTATATGTAATGATGCCTTCCTCCATGATCATGTCGGCTATATTGATGATGGCATACAGGCTCCCTCCCGGATTGTCCCTGACATCCATGACCAGCGATTCCATGCCTTGTCCCACGAGGTCATTGAATACATTGGCAAATTCCTCAGGCGAGTCCTGTGTGAAGGACTTGATTTTTATGTATCCGATTTTCTCATCCGGCATATCCCCTGTGACATCGATTGAATTGACGGTTCTTCTGGTTATATTGAAAACCAGACTCTTGGTCTCATTTTCACGGATGATCTCAATCTCCACATCCGAGCCCGCCTCGCCCCTTACAAGGCTTGCCACATAATTCAGGTCGTCGGAAAAAGCAACGTCATATTCATCAACCCTGATGACCCTGTCGCCTGCAAGAATTCCGCTTTCAAAAGCCGGTCCGAGTTCATTTACATCAAGGATCAGAATGCCGGATCCTTCATTCGGTATTGTTATCGTTACTCCGATGCCCGAGTATTCACCCTCCGAATCGGCTTCCATCAAAGCCATCGTTTCGGCGTCGACATACATGGTGTATGGGTCGCCGAGGGCCCCGACCATCCCTGCAATCACACCTTCGAGCAAAATGTTCTCATCAATCTCACCCATATATTTTTCATAAAGGAGATCCCGGACCTCATTGAATTTGTCTATGTTCGCAGCATCCACCACGGAACTGTCAAAGGTTATATAATACCTGTCCTGCCTGTTCTCCAATATTGTAACCAGGGACAGTGTCCCGACAACTGACAAAGACGCCGTCAGTACGACGGCTATTATGACTATGAATATTACAATTCTATTTTTCAAAAAACCGCTCCTGCATATATATTCAGCCCCGCAGGGCTTAATAAATAATACCCTGCCGCCGGCCGTTGAAACTCAGGTTTTACTTTGCTGTATTACAAAGTCCCGCTCTTTTGGTTTACAAACTCCAGCGGATTGACTCTTTCGCCTTCCTTTATAACCTCAAAGTGAAGGTGAGGGCCCGTGGACCAGCCCGTGCTTCCCACAAGCGCTATGACCTGTCCCTTTTCAACGCCCTGTCCTACGCTCACCAGTATTTTCGAAGCATGCGCATAAAGGGTCATTATCCCGCCCCCATGGTCGACCACGACCTTGTTTCCATATCCGGTTGAGTATCCCGCCATGACGACCGTCCCTGCATTCACGGCAAGTATGTTCGATCCCTGGGGCGCCCCGATGTCTATGCCCGTATGCATTCTCCATTCATGGAAAATCGGGTGCATCCTCATCCCGAAGAAGTCGCCTCCCGAAAGGGCGCTTCTGTTTGCCGGAACGGGCCATATCATCTCCCCGCCGGCGTAAGCCATCTTCTGCTGCATTTCCCTTATGGCTTCCAGCAGTTTGTCGGACTCATCCATCAGATTGTCCTCCCGCTGCTTAAGGGCCGCAATCTGTTCCGCGCTCATCAATGCGGTTTTTTCGGCTTTGTCCTGGATCTGCGTCATGGTTTCGATTGCTATTTCCGTTACCCGTGCCGCGACTTCATATTTAATTTTCAATGCATCAGAAAGGGCTCTTTTCTCAACGAGGTTTATGGAAAGAAGGCTTATTTCATCTATCAACTGCTGATCAAAGCGGGCTATGTATTTCCTTATTTCAAGCTTTTCAAAAAATTCAGAGACACTGTTCGAATCCGTCAGCAGGGTAAGCAGGTTTGTCTTGGAATCTATATATCCGTCAATGATCCTCTGCTTCAGCAAATCCATCTTGGCCTTGTATTCCCGTTCGGTTTCGACGATTGTCTCCGTCAGCTCCTCTATTGTTTTCTGAAGCTCATCGATTGTATTCTCGAACTCAAACAAGGCGAGTTGCTGCTCGATAAGACTCTGCTCAAGATTCTTTGCGACTTTTTCATAATATTCCTTGTTTTCCTGATGCTCTATTCTTTCAGTTATGACTTCCTCGAGCTGGTTGTCAATCCAATCCTTGTTCTGCTGAAGGTCATATATGCTCT
>JAFGQE010000011.1 GCA_016935835.1 Clostridia bacterium
ATCAATGATCTCCTTGATCAGAATCGGCATACCCCGGGACTTGGGTGCGTTTCTTATATATAATACATTATATGATATAATGTAACAAGCAAAGAACAACGGAGGACATGAAATTGGCAGCAAAAATCCTGATTGTCGACGATGAAAAAAACATAGTGGATATCCTCAGATACAATCTCATAAAGGAAGGTTATGAAACATTGGAGGCCTATGACGGAAAAGAGGCGATTGAGAAGGCCATATCAATGAAACCCGACATAATACTCCTCGATGTTATGCTTCCGATATACGACGGGTTCGCCGTATGTCGAAAACTCAGGGAAAGCATACAGACGCCCATAATCATGCTGACGGCGAAGGAAGAGGAGGTCGATAAAATCCTGGGGCTTGAGATGGGGGCCGACGACTATGTAACCAAACCCTTCAGCCCAAGGGAGCTTATGGCCAGGATAAAATCCAATCTAAGGCGAAGCTCGATTTCAACGGCAGCAGCGGATGGCAAGGATGTCATCACGGCGCTGGACCTGGAAATAGACCTTGCACAGTATATCGTGAAGAAAAACGGGAATTCCATCGACCTGACCGCGCGGGAATTTGAGCTTTTGAAGTTCCTTGTGCAAAATTCGGGCAAGGTTTTTTCAAGGGAAACCCTGATGGAAAAAATATGGGAATACGAATATTTCGGTGACATGAGGACGGTGGATGTCACCGTAAGCCGTCTTCGTGAAAAAATGTCTGATAATATAAATGAATATATTCTTACCAAGCGCGGCGTTGGCTATTATTTCAGAAAGGACTAGTCTTGGGAATGGTAAAAAAGAGCCTGCAGTGGAAAATAGTTCTTTTCATATGTATCATTGCCATCTGCCTTGTAATACCCATAGGTATTCTTCTTAATATAAATATTGAGAACTATCACTACAATCAATTCATAAACGGGATTGAAAAAGGTTTTAGCAATTATGATCCGGCTGAAAACGAAGGCGCGGACGCATATGACATATATATCGACATGAGCGGGGTAATGGCGGGGTTATTTGATATATATGGGGAAAACAAGAGCTATACAATAGTTGATATAAGCGACAATACCATCTACAGCAGCGATTTCAATTTTCTCAACAGTGAGGAATACAGGTTTCTCGGCGAATTGTACCTTTCTTCAAACTTCATCAAGGCGGCTGCGGGCGAAATGGGCGACGATGACAAACTGGTGACCATGAACGGAAAGACATTTTATGATTATGCCGTCAGGAAAGCGGGCCTTGTCTTTTATTTCCGATATTATAAGCAGGACTGGCAGAACATGGTCTCCCAGTTCAACAATGTCATTTTCACTGCCTTGATACTGTCCCTTCTGATAGCATTTATATTTGGATTTTTGATTTCAAAGGCAATAACCATACCGATAGAGCACATAACGGAGAAGACCCGGGATATAGCGGAAGGCAATTTCGGACAGAAACTCGACAGGCAGGGAAGCGATGAAATAGGGCAGCTGACAAACTCAATAAACGACATGTCACAGAGCCTTAAGAACATGCTCGAGGAAATCAAGAATGAAAAGGGCAAGGTGGATACAATCCTGAACAACATGACCGACGGGATTATTGCCTTTGATAAAAAGGGAGCCATGATTCATGTCAATCCTGCCGCTATGACAATGCTCAACAGGAGAAGGCTCGATGAGAACCTTGATGATTTCATCAAGGAGTACAGGATGGATACGACACAGGAAGAAATAATGAATTATACACAGGAAGCAAATCTAAAAAAGCTCACCCTTCAGCGCGGGGGGCTTGTAATGAGAATCGGCTTCGCTGTTTTTACTGATGATGAGCTTAAGAACGAAGGGTGCATAATCATACTCAGGGATATCACCGAGCAAGAGAAAATGGACGTAATGCAAAAGGAGTTTGTGGCGAATGTTTCGCACGAGCTGAAGACACCGCTTACATCCATCAAGAGTTATACGGAAACCCTGCTCAGCGGAAAGGTCGAGGACAAGGGGACGGAGAAGGAGTTTCTCGAAGTAATCGAATCGGAGGTTGACAGGATGGCAGAGCTTGTAAAAGACCTGCTGCAACTTTCGGCTCTCGACATGAAGAGAACCAGGATTGAATTTCACAAGCATTCCATTCCCGATCTCATCAACAAGACGCTTGAGAAAGTCAGAATGGCGGCATCCGAAAAGAATCATACGATTGAGAAAAACATACAGTATCCCGGAAAAGCCACATTTGACTTTGAGAAAATTCAAAGGGTCCTGATAAACTTGCTCACAAATGCGATAAAATACACAGACCCCGGGGGATTGATTACAATAGATGTTAAAAAGGAAAATTCGGATATTGTAATTATAGTTACCGACAATGGAATCGGAATCCCGGAAAAGGAATTGCCCCGAATATTCGACAGGTTCTACAGAGTGGACAAGGCAAGGTCGAGGAAAATGGGAGGAACAGGGCTTGGACTTGCTATTGCAAGGGAAATAATCAGTGCCCACAATGGAGAAATATCAATAAAAAGCGAACCGGGAAAAGGCACGGAGGTTGTCATGAGCATCCCTTTGAACAGTCAGTGGAGGGGTGGCAATGAATAAGAAAGCGCTGATAGCCATAGTTGCGATATTATTCATAGGCGTTCTGTTCCAGACGATGGTAATCATAGATTATCATTCGGAGGGCTTTGACATCGGGTTTTTTGAACGGAACAAGGCGGCCGAAACCTATTATAAATCCCTCAATGAAATTCTTAGGGATAAATATCTGAAGCCTTTCGACATAATGGTCAGGAGCGAAGGCAAAACATGGATATTAAAGAGAGACGAAGATCTGTTTAAAAATATATGGCAGGATGCGAAGACAATCATGCAAGAGGCCGGCAATCTTGAATATTTGCCTGAATCCACTTATTGGGGTAATTTGTGCATAGAAAGAAATGGCATAACTTATTCGCTGGGCCAGCATTTCCCGGTTGAATATGTACAATTTGTATTAGAAACGGAAAGCCTGCCTGCCAATGTCGAAACAATAGATAAATTCATGATGATTCCCGGGGAAAAAGTCACCGACATATATTTCAATACGAACAACGGTGTATATAAAACCCAATATTCCGGGCAAAAAGGACTTTTGATAACCGATAACTTCAGGAATCTCGTGGACCTGCTGACCAAGGATCCATACTATTCCGTCAATTCATTGACTGATATTTATCAGTTCATCAAGGAAGAGGTGCTGAATAAATATATTGAACCCGATATACCTGTGAGCCAGAATGTCACCGCAAGAAGCATACCCTGGATAACAATAAGAATATCGGATGAAATCAAGGCATATATTGATTCACTGAAAATTTCCGGGAAGCAGGAAAGAGAAGCAGGAATGACAAAGACGGCTGCTGTAATCAAGGATAAGCTCAGGCTGCGCTCAGCCAATACATATGCAACGTTATTTGATTCTTCCGATAATTTATTTTTTTCAAATCAGTTCAATATGTATGAAATCAATAAATACGGCTGGGTTTTGTATAAATACACTCCCGGAACGAAGGGGGATGAGAAGGGTACCATCGAAGAGGCATTCATCAATGCGGTCGAAACCCTGGGGAAAATAACTGAACTTGCGGTAAATCCATCCGCGGAATTATATGTCTCCCGAATCGAGGATAACGGGGATTCCTATACGTTCAGCTTTGATTACAGGTATGATTCAAAGGTTATAGCGTTGGAAGAGGAAAACCATTCCGCTGTGATTACAGCTACCGCCACAAGGACTACCGAGGCAAGGGTGCTGCCATTGAACATGAGCGAGATGACGGGAGAGGAATATATCGGCGCTGAATACAGGACAGCCTTCCTTTTTATCGCCAACCTTAACGGAGTATACAATATAAACTCCATAGATGCATACAACATGTATCTGGGATATAAAAAAACAAATGAGATACTTGAGTTTTCGAGACCGGTCTGGATAATAGAAAGGCAATCCGGAAAAAAGGAGGCGCTGGAGTTGCCTGGAGCGGTGGAATGATATGAATACAAAAAAAGCACTTGCCACTACTATAATACTGCTGCTGATAATGAACATTGCACTTGGGGTTTATGTCGCAGCCATCAGTTCCGGCAACGGCACGGATGATATCGATGCCTATACCGAGGGCATACTTGCTCAAAGAGATATAATTTTGGAATGCAGGATACCCGATGACAATTTCAAGACATCCCCGGTTTCCGTGGGTGAAAACATATTTACTTCCCAGTCAGTCGAGTCAATCAAGACGGCAACGGGAGGCGAGGTGCATATCGACGAAAATACAGGGGTTCTGACTTACATGAATTCAAATGGCGGAGAAATTTCAGGAGAAATCAACAGGACGTCGGCCGACCTTGCCGCCGCAGGCTTCATTGAATCAATAGGCCTTGACAGGGATGACTTCATCCTTGATTATGCAAGGGAAGAATCTAGGGACACATATGTTTTGAAATACATATTGTATGATGAGTCGGGAATATATTATTATGATAATTTCATAGAGGCAAATGTTACGGCCGAGGGCGTCGTTAATGCAAAGATTGCTTACTATAAGACGGAAAGTAATGCAAGACAGGAGGAAGATGCAATGCCGGTAAGCGCCATACTTCTTTCAAACCTTGTCCGGCAACAGAACAAGGTGGTCAGCGTTGTCAGCATTACCAGGGGATTCAAAAGAAAATCGATCGATTCAAATGAAGCGATAATGTGCTGGCGTGTCAGGTTCGGCGACGGCAGCGAAAGATTCTTTGAAGCATCTACAGGGATTGAAATCAAGTGAGCGCCTTCTTCCGGCCGGATATCACTGATTTTGAATATCCGCGGATAAATATAAATAAAGGAGAATGAAATAATGGGAAATGATTTTTACGAACGAATAAACGGGATGATTAAAGATATGAAAGCGGCAGGAAAATACAAGGAGTACCAGCATATTAAAACACCCATGTCGGGGAAAACGGTAATTGAAAATCAAGACGAGGTAACGGTCATGTGCTCTAACAATTATCTGGGTCTTTGCGACAAGCCCGAGATAATAAATGCAGGGATAGAAGCGCTCGGCCGATATGGGGCCGGTGCCGCAAGCGTCAGATTCATATGCGGGACCTTCGACATCCACAGGGACCTCGAGAAAAAGACAGCGGATTTTCTTGACATGGAGGCCGCGCTCTCATATACATCCTGCTGGAATGCGAATACGGCTGTAATTCCCGCACTTGTTGGCGAGGGGGACTGCATAATAAGCGATGAGCTGAACCATGCAAGCATCATAGACGGATGCCGCCTTGCGTCAAAAAAAGTACAAAGATACGTATACAGGCACTCGGATATGAAGGATTTGGAAAGAGTTCTTAAGGAGACACAGTCCTTTGGCACAAGGCTTCTGATAACCGATGGAGTTTTTTCAATGGAAGGCGACCTTGCAAAACTACCGGATATCAGGAGACTGTCGGATGAGTATTCAGCTGTCATGATGGTGGATGAATCGCACGCGACGGGTGTAATCGGAAATACCGGAAGGGGCACTCCCGAATTTTTCGGTCTGAAGGGAAAGATTGATATAATAACCGGAACCTACGGAAAGGCATTGGGCGGCGCGGGCGGCGGATTCGTTGCGGGCAGGAAGGAAGTAATAGATCTGTGCATACAGACATCAAGGCCATCCTTGTTTTCAAATTCACTGCCTCCCGTGGTGGCCGCCATGGCTTTGCGCGCAGTGGAGTATCTTGATGAGAATCCGGAAATAGTTGAATCCCTTCATAAAAAAACCGCATACCTGCGAAAAGAGCTCAAAAAGGAAGGGCTTGAACCTCTCGAAGGAGAAAGCGCAATCATTCCAATCATAGTGGGAGACACGGCCAGGGCGATTGGAATGGCCCGCGCCATACTTGAAAAAAAGGTTTTTGTGACCGGATTCGGATTCCCGGTCGTACCCGAGGGAACCGCAAGAATAAGGCTGCAGGTCTCTGATGCGCTTTCATATGATGACCTTGACCATGCCGTTTCGGTCATCGCGGAAGTTTTTGAAAAATATTAAAAATTTTCAAGGCCTATTGTTATGGAAGCGGGTTGTCATTATAATGATAGATGAAATAAGCGGATGAGTCATGCGGGAGATTTCCATGGTGGAAAGCCGAAGAAGTAAATTGGGATCCTGCCCGGATTTCAATGAATCTTTCAGGCAAACGGACCGCATGAGGACGAATCTCTGAAAAGCCGGAAGGCACCAAAGGGGCAATACCAAGGTAGAAACTCTCAGGTAACTAAACAGAGAAGACGGCAAACTGGTTTTGTTGTCTTTTTTTATTGACTGGAGGATAAGGATGAAAAAAACACCGCTTTATAAAACCCACGTTGAGCTTGGGGCAAAGATGATAGATTTCGGCGGATGGATGATGCCGGTGCAGTATACGGGCATAATTGAAGAACACAATGCCGTCAGGAACACCGCGGGGATTTTCGATGTGTCGCATATGGGGGAGATTTTCATTGAAGGCCCGGAAGCCCTTGCGTTCGCCGACTATCTTGTCACGAATGATCTGTCCGGCATGACCCGGGGCAAGGTCATATATTCGCCGATGTGCTATGAAAACGGGGGGTGTGTTGACGATGTTCTCATATACTGTTTTGGACTGAACAAGGTTCTTCTTGCCGTGAATGCGTCAAATATTGAAAAGGATTATGCCTGGATCAGTGAAAACAGGGGAAGCTTTGATGTTTCTGTCATGAATCTTTCGGACGATTACGCCCAGATAGCAATCCAGGGACCTGCTTCGCAGGATATCCTGCAGGGTATTGCGGGCAAATGGGCCAGCTTGTCCGACCTCGGTTTTTTTGCGTTCGCCGACGGGGTTTTGCTGGGTGGAAGGGAAGTCCTTATATCAAGAACGGGATACACCGGTGAAGATGGATTTGAGGTTTATTTGCGCCCTGAATTTGCCGAACAGCTTTTCCTGGGGATTCTGGCTGAAGGGAAGGAAAGAATAAAACCTTGCGGGCTTGGCGCCAGGGACACCCTGAGATTTGAAAGTTGCCTGCCCTTATATGGAAATGAATTGTCGACTGAAATATCGCCGTTGCAGGCGGGCCTGGATTATTTCGTAAGGTTTCCGGACAGGGAATATATCGGACGGGAAGCCCTTCAAAGGGAATCAAAGGAAGGAACCAGGCGCAGGATAACCGGCTTTGAGATGATTGACAGGGGAATAGCAAGGCATGGTTATGATGTTTTTGACAGCGGCGGAAAACAGATAGGCTTTGTTACAAGCGGAAGTTTCTGCCCGACATTGTCAAAAAACATGGGGCTTGCCCTGATTGAATCGGAATACTCTTCCAAGGGTATTGATATCGGCATCGGGATAAGGGACAGGATTACAAAGGCGGTTACGGTAGGAAAGCCGTTTTATAAAAAGAAGTATAAAAAGCGGGAGGAAATAAAATGATGAATGAAGCGGAGTTGAAGTATTCAAAGGACCACGAATGGGTGGGGGTTGACGGGGATGCCGCATATGTCGGGATTACCAATTACGCCCAGATTCAGCTTGGGGACATAGTTTATGTCGAGCTTCCGGAAGTTGGCATTGAGATTGACAAGGACGAGGTTGTCTGCGCCGTTGAATCGGTAAAGACCGCCGCTGATATATTGATGCCTGTTTCAGGAGTTGTAACCGATGTCAACAAGGAGCTGGAGGACACTCCCGAGATGATAAACACATCCCCTTATGAAGCCTGGATCATTCAGGTGAAAATCAGGGATATGGCGGAGCTTGACGGGTTGATGAATGAATCGGAATACGCCGACTTCTGCGAAAAAGAGGACTGACCGATGCATAAGTATATTCCGAATACAGATGATGAACAAAAGCTGATGATGGAAAAGATCGGGATAACCGGAATCGGCGATCTTTTTTCGGTAATCCCAAAGGAAATAAGGCAAAGGAACGGACTGGACCTTCCCGAAAAGATGACCGAGCAGGAACTGGTGTCATTCTTGGGCAAAATGGCCGGTGAGAACATGACGACAGACGATCTGGTATGTTTTCTGGGTGCCGGCACATATGACCATTATATTCCGTCGGTCGTCGGCGCGATGGCGTCAAGGTCGGAATTCTATACGGCCTATACGCCGTATCAGGCTGAAATCAGCCAAGGCATGCTCCAGGCTATATTTGAATTCCAGACTATGGTTTGTGAACTGACGGGCATGGAGGCGGCGAACGCATCAATGTATGACGGGGCGAGCGCAACGGCCGAGGCATTCGCAATATCACTGGTTTCCTCCCGGAATAAAAACAATATTATAGTATCATCATCAGTACACCCGGAGACCAGGGAAGTCATAAGGACATATATGAGCGGAAGAAACGTGGAGATAAGGGAGATTCCGCTGAAAGATGGAGAGACTGATTATGCCGCACTGGAAGGGATGTGCGACGGATCTACTGCGGCAATCTGCATACAGAGCCCCAATTTCCTCGGAATCATCGAAAATATGGAGGCGGCAAGTGAAATAGCTC
>JAFGQE010000012.1 GCA_016935835.1 Clostridia bacterium
GAGGAAATACTGCAGATACATTCAAAGGGAAAGCCTCTCGACGAAAACATAGACCTTGCGAACATAGCAAAGATTACGCCAATGTTCACCGGCGCAGACCTTGAGAACCTGATGAACGAGGCCGCCATACTTGCGGCCAGGGAAAACCTTGAAAAGATAACGGCGCATGAGATCAAGGAGGCCATATTCAAGGTCACCATGGGTCCTGAAAAGAAAAGCAGGACGGTCAACCCGATGGAGAGGAAGCTCACCGCCTACCACGAGGCCGGCCACGCCATAACCACAAGGACGGTTTCGACGACATCGAAGGTGGACAGGGTATCGATAATACCTGTGGGACAGGCGGGCGGATATACTTCATTCAGGCCGAACGAAGACAAATACTTCTATACCAAAGGACAGCTGATTGAGGAAATCATGTCGTTGCTTGGGGGACGCGCCGCCGAGGAAATGGCGCTGGGAGAGGTGAGCACCGGGGCGTCGAACGACCTGATGAGGGCGAACCAGATAGCCAGGAGCATGATAGTCAAGTACGGCATGAGCCAGAACCTTGAGAACATCGTATTCGATCAGCAGGAAGAGGTATTCATCGGACGCGACTACGGTCATGTAAAGAATTACAGCGAAGAGCTCGCCTCGATGATCGACAGGGAGATACAGACGATAATCACCGATTCATACAACAAGGTGAAAAATATCATCAAGGACAAGATGGACATATTGAAGAGACTCGCTGAGCTGCTGCTGGAAAAAGAAAAAATAGAGGAAGATGAGTTCGACAGAATTTACCTCGGGGCCGAACTGTAGTATAATCATAGGGAACTACAATTCCCGGGGTCACTCCCGGGATACATAATGAATTGATAAAACCTTATCAAGAGAGGCAGAGGGACAGGCCCGATGAAGCCCGGCAACCGGCGTATGTACGGTGCCAATTCCTGACAGATGAGGAGACAGCCCTCCCATCGGAGGGTATTTTTTTGGAGGAATGTATGGAAAGACACATTTTCACATCGGAATCAGTAACGGAAGGACATCCCGACAAGATGTGCGACAAGATATCGGACTCGATACTCGACGCGATCATTGACAGGGATCCCATGGCAAGGGTCGCATGCGAAACCGCGACGACGACCGGACTTGTACTGGTCATGGGCGAGATCACCACCGACTGCTATGTCGACATACCAAGAATCGTCAGGGATACCGTAAGGGACATCGGGTACACCAGGGCCAAGTATGGGTTCGACTACGAGACCTGCGCGGTTCTGACGGCGATAAACGAGCAGTCCGGGGACATTGCGATGGGCGTGAACAACGCCCTTGATGACAATACCCAGCAAGGGGCCGGCGACCAGGGAATGATGTTCGGATTTGCCTGCAGGGAGACAAAGGACCTGATGCCGTACCCGATAACGGCGGCGCATGCCCTGTCCAAAAGGCTTGCCGAGGTCCGAAAAGAAGGAATCCTCGATTATCTCAGGCCAGACGGCAAGAGCCAGGTTTCCGTCGAGTACATTGACGGCAGGCCTGTCAGAATAGATACGATAGTCATCGCCGCGCAGCATGCGGAAGGCATTTCCATAGAGGACCTCCGGGAGGATATAAAGAGGGAAGTCATAGGAAAGACCCTGGATCCCTTGATGATGGATTCAAATACCAAAATATTCATCAATGCCACCGGAAAGTTTGTGACGGGAGGTCCCGCGGGCGATTCGGGTCTGACAGGCAGAAAGATCATAGTGGATACTTATGGAGGGATGGGCCGGCACGGCGGAGGGGCTTTCAGCGGAAAGGATCCGACGAAAGTGGACAGGTCCGGGGCATATGCCGCAAGATGGGTCGCCAAAAACATAGTCGCATCCGGGGCGGCGGACAAATGCGAGATCCAGCTGGCGTACGCCATCGGAGTATCCGAGCCTGTATCAATAAACGTCGACACGTTCGGAACGGGCAAGGCCGGCGATGCAAGCATTATCCGGGCGGTGCGCGATATCTTTGAACTCAAGCCCGGTTCCATAATCAAAAGGCTGGAACTCAGAAAACCCGTATATTCACAGGTGGCGGCATACGGCCATTTCGGCCGGCGTGAGCTGGACCTGTCATGGGAAAAGACCGATATGGCTGATAAACTTGCAAAACTGTTGTAGAATCGAAGCATGGGCGGCGATTGTTTTACAACCGGGATGCGGTAATTTTACGGCGGCGTTGGAAGGCGAAGGGAACGATGGAAGACAGGACCGGGGACGGCACGGTCATACGGGGCTATGTAGGTGACATTATATTTCACAACAGTGAAAACGGATATTCCGTCTTCACGATTTGCTGCGAGGGAACCGATGTGACTGCGACCGGCAGCGTCCACGGCATCAGACCCGGGGAATACATTGAGATTTCGGGTTCATGGACCGATCATAAACGCTATGGAAAGCAGTTCACCGGGATGGGCTTCAACAGGAGCATGCCCGGGGATGACAACGAGGCCATGGTAAGATATTTGTCATCCGGTTTTGTCAAGGGCATAGGGGCTGCGACGGCGCAGAGGATCGTCGACAAATTCGGCCGGGACACTGCCCGCATACTTGAGGAAACGCCTGAAAGGCTGGCTGAGGTCAGGGGAATAAGCCTTGAGAAGGCGATGCTGGCGGGAAACGCCGTGAACAGCAGGAAAGCACTGGCCAGGACAATACTGTATTTCACAAAATTCGGGCTGAGTCCGGAAAAAGGTGCGAAGGCCTGCCTGCAGCTGGGCGACGATGCGGTTGAGAAAATAATCGATAATCCATATATTCTCATCTCGGGCCAGATCGGGCTGACATTCAAGCAGGCGGATGCGATTGCGGCATATGAGAACAGGGGGACCGATGAATTCCTGGAATGCCAGGCAAGGGTGTATTCGGGCATAGGGTATGTCCTTGAAAAGGCCATGGAGTCGGGCCATACATATCTACCGATGGATCTTCTCATCGAGTCATGCCGCAGGGTGCTTGGAATCCGCACGGAAACCATTGAAGATGAAATCGCAAGGATGCTTGAGGACGGATTGCTTAAGTCGGCGGGAAGCAGAATCTATCTGAGCCGCCTTTACGACGCCGAGAAATATACAGCCGAAAGATTGAAGCAGCTTTCGTCCTTCAAGTACGCATTCAGCGAGAACATGGAATATGCGCTGAACGAAAGCCTGATGGAATTGCATGTAACGCTTGATGAAACGCAGGCGAAGGCCTGCATGGAGGCCGCCGGCAACGGCGTTTCCGTAATATCCGGAGGTCCCGGCACGGGAAAGACCACGATAATAAAGGCGCTGATAGGCATGTTTGAAAAAACAGGCAAAAGCTGCAGCCTCGCCGCTCCCACGGGAAGGGCGGCGAAAAGGATGCAGCAATCCTCGGGCAGGGAGGCCAGGACCATCCACAGGCTTCTTGAAATTGATTTCATCGGCGCAGAGGACATGATGCAGTTCGCCCGGAATGAAAACAACCCGCTTGAAGCCGACGCGGTCATAATAGACGAGATGTCGATGGTCGACATAGAACTCATGCACGCATTGCTCAAGGCAGTTAAGGCGGGGACAAGGCTTGTGCTTATCGGCGACGTCGACCAGCTTCCGGCGGTCGGGCCGGGAACAGTTCTCCAGGACATCATCGAATCAGGCAGGGTGCATTGCACGATCTTGCAAAACATATACCGGCAGGAAACGGGAAGTTCCATACCTCTTGTGGCAAGGGACATAAATGAAGGAAGGCTGCCTGATTTCAATCCGCCCGACGGAAGCTTTGTTTTCCTTGAGACAAGGGGTTCGGGCAGGGTCATGGAACTGATGACGAAAATAATAAAGAGCGAAATGGAGAACACGACGGACATACAGGTCATAACGCCAGGGAAAAAAGGCCCTGCGGGAACAATCAGTCTCAACAGGATGATGCAGGATGTGTTCAACCCGGGGAAACCGGGAAAGAGCGAAAAGAAATACATAAGCCGCATATTCCGGGAAGGCGACAAGGTTATGCAGATAAAGAACAACTACGAGATAGAATATACGGCTTATTCCGGGATCGGAAAGGGAGTCTATAACGGCGACATAGGAATTCTTGCCGAGGTCGACGCACAGTCTGAAATGCTCCGTGTTGTATACGACGGGGAAAAGACGGTCATATATGATTTCAAAGACGCCGACCAGCTGGAAACCGCCTATGCAATTACGGTGCACAAGAGCCAGGGAAGTGAGTACGGCACGGTCGTAATGCCGCTGTTCGGGGTCAATGACATGCTGTGCACCAGGAATCTCCTTTATACCGCGGTCAGCAGAGCGGTAAGGAAGCTCTATGTAATCGGTTCCAGGGAAATATTTTCCTCAATGATAAGCAACGAACACAGAAAGCCCAGGTACTCAGGGCTGAAGGGACTTTTGATTGATTGATTTTGAAAAGATAGCGCACCTGCTGTTCCCGTCGCCGTGCATTTACTGCGGCGGGGCTTCTGGCGGCAAGGAATATGGATTCTGTCCTTCGTGCAGGGACGCGGTGCCCTTCGGGCTTAAGAAAAGCGGGGATACGTGGTATTTGTTCGATTACGACAAAAAGATCGCCGGCATGCTGAAAAAGGCGAAGTACGCGGGAAGGCCGTATGCCATTAAAATGCTGGCCGGCCTGGCCGGCAGCCTGCTCAAGAATAAAGGAGTGAGACCTGATATCGTTGCATATGTTCCCATGCACAGGAGCGACCTCGGGAAGCGGGGATATAACCAGAGCAGGATCGCGGCGGTGGAAATAGCACGAAGCCTGGATTGCCGCTGTTATCCCGGGGCATTGAGAAAAATTGAAAAAAACCTAAGGCAGGCGGGGCTTAGCAAGGCCAATCGGGGCAAGAATGTCAGGGGTGTGTACAAGGCTGACAAAGCCGTTGTATCAGGGAAAAGGGTGCTTCTGATAGACGATATAATGACAACCGGCAGCACGATAAACGAGTGCTGCAGGGAGCTTCTGTCCGCGGGCGCGGTCTCCGTCGAGTCGGCTGTCATCGCCCATACCCCTTATTCAAGGCGAAAATAAGCGGTAAGGTCAACTCTGCAATGCGTATCAGAATGGTATAAAAAAAGGGACTGCGAGTATGCGCAGTCCCTTTTTGGCCGGCCGGATAGAGTGGAAACTATGGTTTGAGAGAACTCAGGAGAAAGGACCGGCCTGATATGGGGTGCATGCGGGTATGAGCCCGCAAAAATGGGGGTCTTTTAAATGACCTGCGGCTGACCATCCCTGCCGGACTTTGGCCGGGCGTTAATTGTAGCCGGGGACAAGGTTCTTTTTCAGGTAATGGTCCCTGTAGGATTTCAAGATGTACGGCATATGCCTGGGAGGTTCGTTCACCTCGGGGTCGGTGTTCAGAAGAAAGTAGCAGTATCCCATGTTATCTGTCTTTGTTTCCTTCCTGATGAACCCGAGGCTTGTCAGGGCGGCCATGCTGTCGATGTCGTCCTCCGCCTCTTCAAGATGCAGCTCTATCCTCGGGATATCGGAATTTCCAAACAGCACGTCAATCATTCCCTTGATGCATTCCTCGTGGACTTCGGGGCCCTTGAGATGCCCGCTCATTTCATAATAAAGGTGCGCGCTCCTGTTCAGGTAGTCATTGTAGTCGACATCGATTTCCAGCAGGAAGAATCCCACGACGAACACCCTGTCAAGAAGAACCCAGGCAAGCTTGTCAGAGTTTCCCACATAGGTAAAAAAGTCGCTGTACATATCGTGGAGGCGTTCCTCCAGATTATCAAAGGGATCGATTTCAATCGGCTGGTTCTGCATGCGGAATTCAAGTAAATCCAGGAAATGCCTGTTTTCAAGCGGCTCAAGCACGAAATGCTTTGTGATGGTCTGTTTGTTCAAAAAACTGAATTCCGGAGTATCTATGTCCTCGATATACATATATTGCCTCCTAATGATTTATCCGCTTCTGCGGTAAATCAATCCTAATACAGAAATGACAATATTTGAATAAACCAGTGGTATAAATATTCGCAAAAGTTATCCCGGCGGTTTAAGTTTCGATAAAAGAAATGATATGGTGGTATAATTAGGGAACAAACCCTGATCGTGGGGTGCTGTGCATCATATGTATTTCACATTCAATGGACCTTGATCATCGCACAATGAGGTAAAGGAGGCATTTGTTGAAAAAGACCCTGACTGTTCTGATATCAATCGCAATACTGCTTTCCTGCCTGGTATCATTCCCCGGCAGGGTTTCGGCACAGGAAAAATATCTATGGTATGCCGAAAACCTCGCCAAAACTGGCGTCTTCATCGGAACCGGAAGCAGCTTTGAACTGGACAGGCCGCCGACCCGGCTGGAAGGCGCGGTAATGTTCGTAAGGCTTCTTGGAGGAGAGGACGAGGCGCTTTTGATGAATTATCCGCATCCTTTCCGTGACGTCCCGGAATGGGGCCGGGGGTATGTCGGATTCCTGTATCACTACGGGCTTACAAATGGAATCTCCGCCAATGAATTCGGGTCTTACATTGAAATGCAGGCCAAGAGCTTCATGACGTTCGGGCTCAGGGCCCTTGGATATTCAGACAGTGGAACGGGGGCGGATTTCACCTGGGAGCATGCGCTGGAGTTCGCCTACGAAAACGGCATTTTGGATTACGGCGGATACATGGAGCTGAGGAATGAGATTTTCCTAAGGGACCATGTCGCGCTTTTGTCATACGGGTTCCTAAAGACAGATTTGAAAGGGCCGGATATAACCCTTGCACAGAGGCTTGTGGATGAAGGCCTTGTCGACAGGGCCGCGGCAGAGGAAATCGGGGTTGTTGCGCCGCTTGCCGCCGGGCATTTCACCATATCGGCCGGTATTCCGTTTGCGGATGTAGTGGTGCGTTTCGGGCTCCCCGACAGCGTTGCCGACTCCGGCTTTGGATTCGACTGGCAGGTGTACAGCGGTAACCCGGATGAATATTTTGAGGTCGGGGTGAAGGGCGACCGGGTTGTCGCAGTGCTGCTTGCCTCAGCGGGCTTTTCCGCCGAAAGGGGAATCGAAATCGGCATGGGCAAGTCCGCGACGGATATATCTTATCCCGATGGAATGGACAGGATCTATAAATCCGTGCCCGGCGACCCGACGATATATATAAACCACATAACAACGGAAAACCGGTCAGTGTTCAGAACCATACAAAACGATTATATAACTTACTATTACGATTCATATGAAAACAATGCCATCACCGCGATTTTTGTCATCGATGATGAAATTGAGGAAGGCCACCTCAAGCAATTCGACATTCCTGCGGACACCGGGCTGATGTCTTCGATCAGCAGGCAGGTATTCAACCTGACCAATGCAATGAGGAGACAGAAGGGCCTTCCTTTGCTGGAATGGGACGACAAGGCCGCGGCATCAGCCTTGTTGCATTCCATGGATATGGATGCAAGGGACTTCTTCGCCCATGAAAATCCCGACGGCCTGCAGCCATGGGACAGGATGGAGGCCCAGGGGATAAGCTACATGCTTGCCGGAGAGAACATTGCGGGCGGGTACAGGGACGCCGTGCACATGGTAAACGACTGGTTGAATTCAAAGACAGGCCACAGGGAGGCAATGCTGGGCGGCTACAGATATCTTGGAGTGGGCGTCTGGATAGACGCGGCCGGCTATATGTACGGAACCCAGAATTTCTGGAAATAGGCAGCCGTGGAATATCCGGGAAACGGCATCGCCGCGGCCGGCGGATATATGAAGGCGGTTTCGTGTTCACGACGGCATTTCGGGTCGGATGGAATATGGGACGGCGGCCGCGCAGGGCATCTTTTCGTATGATTCAGACCAGAATTTCAAGAAAATCCTTCAGGTCGTATACAAATCCATTTTTCAAGGCGGTAACCCAGAGGCCATGCTCCTTATGGGTTTCATAGCGTGCGGACTCCCTGTTCTCAACCGCTGTTACAGCCTCTCGTATAGCCGAGCATATCAAGCCGCGGTCCGCCATGTCGTTCATGTTGCCCGGGGAATACTGAAGGCACCAGTTTATTGCGAATCCGACATAAACAAGATGATTGACCCCGTATTCAAGGCATAATGCATGCAGGTGTCCGCTGTTTGAAGCGATGGGTTCGTTATCAAGAGGCATGGCCTCCGGAAGGAACGTCATGGCGGAACGACCTCTTTCGACATCGGGCTCGTTATGAAGGCCCGGCATGGAATTTTCCCTCCTGAACCGGACCAGCTCATTGTAAACAGTGTCATGGACGGGGCTTTTCGGCGCAGGCACGGGGTCGGCGCCAAAATGCTTTTTATAAATTTCAAGTGTTTTCGCATAACCGCCGAATCCATCCGCATACCCGGAGTTGTCAGCTACATGAAACAGCCGCATACCTCTTTTCCTGACCGATTCAAAAAGCAGCGGAAAGACATCGGAGGCAATCCGGTTCGCCCTTGGTATATATTCGACGGCCCTGTGCCATCCGGGGTACTGCTCGTAACCGCCGCAGTCCCATGCGTGCATCGAGACCAGGGCGGTCCGGGAAAGATCAATCGGCAGTTCCTGCCGTTTCCACCCGCCGTATCCTTCCGCGGGAACGGCCAGGGAATAATCCGCATCGAACTGCCGGTAATACCAGGAAGGAATCATCTTTACATTCATTTCGGGAAACCTCCGCAATCCAATATTACCATATCCCGGAAGGCGTGCGCGAGGCCTTGGTGAAAACCGGGCGGCGAACATGATATAATCTGCCTTGGGAGGCGGACGATGATTATAAGCGCCAGCAGACGGACGGATATTCCGGCATTTTATTCAGACTGGTTTTTCAAACGCCTGCAGGAGGGGATTGTGCATTCGAGGAATCCTTTCAACGGAAGATTGCTTCCGCCGATTTCCCTTAAGCCCTGCGATGTTGACTGCATTGTTTTCTGGACCAAGGACCCCGGTCCCATGCTCGGCAGGCTTGCATTGCTTGAACCCCGTCCGTATTATTTCCAAATCACGGTAAACCC
>JAFGQE010000115.1 GCA_016935835.1 Clostridia bacterium
ACGCCATACATTTTCCCTACGGGAAGCGGCCACATCATCCTTTCGATGTCCTTTTGGTACATCTCGGTTATGCCAAGGGGCTTCCTCATTTCCGATGCCATCTTTGCCAGGAACTTATTTTCCGATATTCCTATTGAGCACCAGAGCCCGAGGCTTGTTTTTACTTCTTCCATTATTGACCTGGCGATTTCAACAGGCGGGCCGAAAAGCCCCGTGCTTGCGGTTACATCCATCCAGCCTTCGTCGATGCTGCTTTGCTCTACAAGCGGAGTATATTTCCTCAGAATGTTGAAAACTTCCTTCGAACAATCAGAATAGAGGCCGTGCGTGCTTTTCACCAGCGTGATTTCCGGACAAAGCTTGGTCGCCTCATTGATGGTCATGGCCGTTCTGACGCCATATGCCCTGGCCTTGTAGTTTGCAGTCAGGATTATTCCCCTTCTGGACTTGGGATCGCCCGCGACGGCGGCAGGAATTTCCATCAGCTCCGGCCTGGCTATGCTTTCGCACATTATGAAAAAGGCGTTCATGTCCACAAGGAATATGTTCTTCATTGTTTTTTGGAATACTCCGTCCTGATTTCCTCGATGAAGGCGTACGCCTCTTCCTCGTCCTTGAAAAATCTTACATCCAGATGTTCCTTGTGTTTTTCCAAAAGGTCATTTATAAGGGGGTGCATAACCTTTTTGTAAGCGAGAATTTTCTTAAGCATATCGCCGGTGAGGCGCATTCCGTATCTGTCGTTGGTTTTGAGCGAGCCCAGGCTTCTCTTGATGAAATTCCTCAGGCATACCATCGGTTTTATACAAAGGAACAATACCGTGTCCGCATTTTCGATGCGCATGTCATAGGTTATCCTCTGGGTTCCCTCGATGATCCATGAATCCTTGGCAACAATCTTTGAAACTGCATCACGCCAGGCATTTTTCTCTTCCTCTGAATGTCTTTCTGAAAATCTGTCATCCTTGATGTGGTACACTTCCAGGCCGGTTATCTGGCCCAACCGTACAGCCAATCTGGCCTTGCCTGCCCCCGGACAACCCATAATAAGCACTTTCTTCATATTAACCTCATTGAATGATATGTTTTATTATATAATTTTTACCCTGTTCAGTCAAAGCTCATTCAAAGGATCAAATCAATCATGCTCTTTATATCCGTTCAGGGCAGCCTTTGAATTTTTTCGCTTTGTCGTTTTAGGGCAGCCTTTGATTTTTTCAGTTTGACATTTTAGGGCAGCCTTTGATTTTTTCGGTTTGTCGTTTAAGGGCAGCCTTTGATTTTTTCGGTTTGACATTTTAGGGCAGCCTTTGATTTTTTCGGTTTGTCATTTAAGGGCAGCCTTTGATTTTTTCGGTTTGTCGTTTAAGGGCAGCCTTTGATTTTTTCAGTTTGACATTTTAGGGCAGCCTTTGAATGTTATTCCTTGAAGGTTATCTTCCCGTTGGTCATTGAGGCGATAATCGCAAGGCCTTCCAGCCTGATGTTTTTCTCCCTCAGCTTTTTGCCGCCTTGCTGGAAGGCTTTTTCGATTACTATTCCGACGCCGGCGAGTCTGGCGCCTGACTGGCCCACTATGCCAAGCAGGGCGTCGATTGCAAGCCCGTTGGCCAGAAAGTCATCGATTATTAGCACTGTATCGGAGGCGGAGAGATATTTCTTCGATACGTTCATTACATATGATTCCTTTTTGGTAAATGAATATGACTCCTCCCGGTAGGTCGATTCGCTCAGTGTACGCGAATTTCCCTTTTTCGCAAATAATACCGGGACGCCGAACACCCTGCCTGCGGCGCATGCCACGGAAATGCCCGATGATTCAACCGTAAGAATTTTCGTAATTTTCTCGCAGTTGAACAAGCGACGGAATTCAAGCGCCATTTCATCGAGCAGGCCCACGTCTATCTGATGGTTGAGAAAGCTGTCAACTTTTAAAATATTGCCTTCGAGAACAATACCGTCCTCCAGTATGCGTTTCTTCAATATATCCATAACATCCCCCTGATTATTTGATTCTATACCATGCGTGCTGATATTTCAATCGCCTTCATCCGTGCGGCTGCCCTCCCCTTTATTATCGCCGATATGGTATAATTTACAGTGGATTTTCAATACAGGCGGGAACTTATGAAAAGATACGATGTTGCGATCATTGGCGGCGGTCCCTCTGGCATATTTGCCGCTTACGAGCTGAATGCACTCAATCCCGGTGCGAATATTATAATGATGGAGAAAGGCAAATCCATTCTCAAGCGGAAATGCCCCATCATCGAGCACAAGGTTGAAAGATGCATAAACTGCGAATCCTGTTTCATTATGCAGGGTTTCGGCGGCGCAGGCGCTTATTCCGACGGAAAGTTCAACTTCACCACCCAGTTCGGAGGATGGCTGAACGAGTACCTTCCCGATAAAACCATACTCGACCTCATAGAGTATGTCGATTCGATTAATGTAAAATTCGGGGCATCCGAAAAAAGGTATTCCACGGATACGCCGGAAGCCCGCCTGCTTGACAAGAAAGCGCTCGAGAACGACCTTCATCTTCTGAAGGCGCAGGTAAAGCACCTTGGAACTGAAATTAATCTGGAAATACTTAAAAAGCAATATGATTATCTGAATGAAAAGATTACCTTGAAATGCGATACCCAGGTCGATAAGATCGAAAGGCTCGGCGAAGGTTTCCGCCTAACGATAAACGGCGGCGAAACCATTGAATGCGATTATCTCATTGCCGCGCCCGGGCGCTCAGGCGCCGAGTGGTTCGCCGGCAATTGCTCGGAGCTCGGCCTCAAGCTCATCAACAACCAGGTCGACATAGGCGTCAGGGTTGAGCTGCCGGCCAGTATTTTCGAGCATATAACCGATGTTGTCTATGAGGCCAAGCTCTTGTACAGGACCAAGCAATATGGAGATGTGGTCAGGACTTTCTGCATGAATCCCTATGGCCATGTCGTTGCGGAAAACGTCGATGGAATCGTTACCGTCAACGGCCACAGTTATTCCGATCCGAAGCTGCGAAGCGAGAACACCAATTTCGCATTGCTTGTAAGTAACCGTTTCACCTACCCGTTCGACCAGCCCTATCAGTATGGCAAGAGAATCGCCTCGCTGTCCAATATGCTCGGCGGCGGGGTTCTGATACAACGTTTCGGAGACCTTATAAAAGGACGCAGGTCCACGGAGCACAGGATGGAGCAAAGCTTCACGACACCGACGATGAAGGCTACGCCGGGCGACCTGAGCCTGGTGCTTACAAAACGCCACCTGGACAATATAATCGAGATGATATATGCCCTTGAAAAGATTGCCCCGGGAATCGCCAATGATGACACTTTGCTTTATGGCGTGGAGGTAAAGTTCTACAGTTCGAGGATCGAGCTTGACAATAATCTTGAAACAGCCGTAAAAAACATGTTTGCCATAGGCGACGGCGCGGGCATAACGCGCGGTCTGTCGCAGGCGGGTGCCAGCGGAATCCACGTCGCACGCATAATATCGAAGCGCCTTGTATCAAAATGATTTCGGCCGTTTATCAAATGCATGCCGCTATAATACGGCAATTCCCCGGTGAATCATTTATTTCAGAGGATTATCATTTCCTTGGTTGATTTTGTGAGCACGACCGGCCTTTTACCATGCACCACCACCATGTCCTCTATCCTTACGCCGCCATAATTCGCCACATAGATGCCCGGTTCCACTGTCACCACCATGCCATTCTCAAGCACCGTCGTGCTTTTTTCGGACAGCCTCGGGTTTTCATGGACCATGATGCCCACTCCATGTCCCAACCCATGGCCATAGCAGCCCTCAAATCCGGCCCCGTATATAATGTCCCTTGAGATTTTGTCGACCTCGAAACCTGTCCGGCCCGCATGAACGCCTTTTTCCGAAGTTATCTGCGCCTCCAGAACGATATTGTATATATCAATCATCTTTTCCCCGGGTTTCCCCGCAAAGACCGTTCTGGTCATGTCTGAGCAATAGCCGTCGACAAGCGCGCCGAAATCCATGGTAACGGGATCACCCGCCTCAATGACCTTGCCGCTTGCATGGCCATGCGGAAGGCTTGAGCGCCTGCCTGATGCAACGATTGTTTCAAATGCCGGTGCGCTTGCTCCGTTCCTTCGCATATAGAATTCAATCTCTGCGGCGATTTCGAATTCACGCACCCCGGGCTTGATATATTTCAGTATGTGGCTGAACGCGCCGTCGGATATGTCCACTGCTTTTTGGATTAGCTTGATTTCATTTTCATCCTTTTTTATCCTGAGCGTATCCACCTCGGACTGAATGCCTGCAAAGGCGATGCCCTGCATCTTAGTCATCCATTCCGCATACCTGCCCTGCGATACATCGGATTCCTCAAAGCCCACTGTATCGATGCCCATTTCATTTATTTTACCGGCCATATACTCATCAGCGGATGTTTTGAACATTTCCACTGTCATGAATTCGCCGCACAGCTCCTTCGCATGCTCTATATATCTGAAATCCGTTGCAAAGTATACCTCATCGGCGCTGACGATGATAACCGACGAACTCCCGCCGAACCCCGAGAAGTAAAATGTGTTCGGCCTTGACGTTATTACCGCCGCACCCAGATTCTTGTCCTTGAGGACCTTCCTGAGCCTGTTGATACGCTCCTTCATTTCAAACCTCCAAAATTTCCTTCAGATAAGGATACAGCGTCTCCGCCATCCTAAGAAAACCAATGTCGTTCGGGTGGGTTCCATCCACGGAACACCTGTCCCGCCATTCGCTTCCGAACAAAGTGCGGCCATCGACGAAATATACATTCCCATCCCCCGCCTTCAATGCATCGAGATAAGTTGTCATTACAACCGCCGTGTTTTGTCTGGCAGTATCAATCCAGCGCTCATATCCCGGCCTGCTCATCATCACTACCGGAAGATTTGGTTTGGCTGCGCGGATTTTTCTGAAAAACGGCCCGTGGGTGGCCGCCAGCCACTCCGTATCCCCTGCATTATGGTCATAATCATAAACAAATGTGGATATATCCAGGGTTGATATATATTCCGCAACCCGCAAGTCTCCCCTCGCGTTACCCGAAAATCCCAGGTTGTGAGCAGGATGCCCGAGCATCTGTGAAAGCATGTTTACATAGGAATTGCCGGGTCTTGAGGCGCAGGCTCCCTGTGTGATTGATGAACCATAGAAAAGCACGGGTTTTTTATCGTCAATGGGCCTTCTTTTCAGGGCACCCTTTGGCAGATCAATAAAAAAAGATGAAACAGAATTGTACAGCGGGAAATAGATGTCTATGATATTAGTCTTGCTGCTGCCATGGATGTCAATTGTTTCATCGACCGACGTGCGGTTGAACTGCGGCCTCGCGTTCGCCCGGAATATATTATTGACATATATGTCGAAACCGCTGGCCGCACTGACAGGCATGTGCATGTGCTCTGAAACTTTTCCAAGCCCCGCCCTGAGCGTCATTGTCCGGCTGTCCGTTTCAAAGCGGGCCCTTATTCCGGAGGTGTTCGTATTCAGTTCCGCCAGCCTTTCTAGCTCTGAGACCACAGCAAGGGGCATCCTGATGAATTCTTCCTGAGATGCGCATCCTGTAATTACAACTTTGCCGTCAAACGCATTGGTTTCCATTCAACACTCCTGTCAGATAATCTATCGCTTCGATATAGCCTTCAAATCCCTTGCCTGATATAACCTTTTCACATCCCTTTGCGGTTATGAGATTCCTCCGGAAATCCTCCCTGTTGAGTACATCCGAGATATGGACCTCGACCTTGGGAATCGGAGCATCGACAAGCGCATCCATGATTGCATAGCTGTAATGTGAATACGCGCCCGGATTTATCACAAGGCCGTCATACTCCTCCCCCGCCTGCTGTATCAGGTCGATTATCCGGCCCTCGCTGTTGCTCTGGAAACACCTGATGGATATCCTCTCCGTGCATTTGGCTTCCAGCATGCCCATGAGATCCATGTATGTGGCCTTGCCGTATTGCTCCGGGTCCCTGCTCCCGAGCTTGTTAAGGTTTGGTCCGTTAATTACCATCAATTGCATCAAAATACCTCCTTTTCATCAGCGCGGCATCCTCCGCCATGGTTCCGCTTGATTCAGAAATAATGACGGGCTCCATACGGTGTTTGATCAAAACGGGTATTAAATGGTCGAATTCGGGCCCGTACTGCTTGTCCGCCATGGTCCAGTGTCTTTTTTCACCGCCCCTGGCCGTATATTCTATCCTGCTGAAATGGACATGAAGCCTCCGCGTCCTGTCCCAGCCTATGCCATCGGCAAGTCTCAGAATAACCTTTTCATATGCTTCCGGTGAATCCAGCGAACCGTTTTCCCTGGAATTAAGGTGCCCGAAATCCAATGTTGGAATGATTGAATCGTCGGCGGAGCAGAATTCGATTATCTCATCAAGGTTGCCGAGCTGGTTTATCTTGCCCATCAGTTCAGGCGAAATCAGCCCGCTGCCCGGCATGTTCTTCATGATATCCACAAAAACGCGCATGGCTCTTTTCATTGCGGCATGCCTGCTGTCCCCGCCAATTCCCCCGGGATGCACTACCACCCTGCGGGCGCCCATCCATCGGGCCGCTTCAATCGATTTTTCTATATGTCCAATGCTTTTTTCGAGCTTTTCATTGTCCGTGCCGGCGAGATTTATATAATAGGGGGCGTGAAGGCTCAGCGCCACTCCGTGCGCCTTAGCCTCATCGCCTATTTTTTCCGCTGTATCCTGTTTTAAAAAGACACCTCTTCCGCACTGGTATTCATATGCATCGAGGCCCATGGCTTCCAGCCATTTGAACGCCTCATGCGTATTTTTATATCCCTCATTGTAAAATGATTCGGAGTTTCCCGCGGGACCGAAGCGTATCATATCCTTTTTATTCCATCCATGTGTTTTTTTATGAGCCTTTGCTCGAATTTCCTTTTCAATCTTACCCATAGGATTTCATTGCTGTCAAGGTATTCGGTGAACACTGTCACAAATCCTGCCCTTACCCCGCCCTTGATGTCGGTAAAGAGCTGGTCGCCGAGAATCGCACATTCACCGTGGGAAAGCCCCATGTATTTTGCCACTCCGCGGTAGCCCCTGCGCCCGGGTTTGTTCGCCAGCCCTATCCCATGGATCCCGAGCTTGTCCATGAAAAGCCTCGTCCTGTGTTTCCTTGAGTTCGACAGAATGCAAACCTTGAAGCCAAGTCCCTTGACCTTATCAATCCATTCGGCGGCCTCCGGCCCCGGTTCCCTGGTCTTCATTGGGACCAGCGTATTGTCAATGTCGACGGCTATGCCCTTGACGCCGGCTTCCCTGAGTTTTTCAAGGTCCATTTCAAATATGCTCTTGGCTATATAATCCGGCAGGTATGCGTACATTTTATCTCCAATGCTTTGTAATATCCGGTCTATTTTAGTATAATATATTTTAGTCATTATTAATGCAAGGGGTGCGAATATGAATATATCCTTTACCAAGTCCGGCAGGCTCAAGCCAAAGCCTTCATCAGAAGCCCTCGGTTTCGGCAAACTCACCACAGACTACATGTTCATCATGGATTACGACGCGGGCCGCGGGTGGTATGACCCCAAGATTGTCCCTTACTCCCCCATACCGCTCGATCCGTCGACATGCGTGCTTCATTACGGCCAGGGCATATTCGAGGGGCTCAAGGCATACCGCTCACCCGATGGAAGGGTGCTTCTTTTTCGGCCGGAAGAAAATGCAAGACGCCTGAACAATTCGTGCGACAGGACATGCATACCCCCGCTTGATGAAAATGACATTCTGGAGGCTATAACGGAATTGGTGCGCCTGGAAAAGGACTGGATACCCTCGGCCGAAGGCACATCGCTTTACATCCGTCCATTTATAATCGCCACCGACCCGTTCCTCGGGGTCCATCCCTCGCGTACATATATGTTCATAATTATCCTTGGTCCCGTGGGAAATTACTACCCCACGGGTATCAATCCCATCAAGATACTTGTCGAGGACGAGTATGTAAGGGCTGTCGCGGGCGGAACCGGTGAAGCCAAGACCATGGGGAATTATGCGGCCAGCCTCAAGGCCCAGGACAAGGCGGAGAAGCTCGGGTGCATACAGGTGCTCTGGCTTGACGGCATCCACAGAAAATATGTCGAGGAAGTCGGCTCCATGAATGTTTTCTTTAAAATCGGGGGCAAGGTCATAACCCCCGCTCTCTCCGGAAGCATTCTGCCCGGCATAACGAGAATGTCGTCAATGGAATTGCTGAAAAAACACGGATACGGAGTCGAGGAACGCGCACTTTCAATAGATGAAATCCTTCATGCGCATAAAACCGGCACCTTGGAGGAAAGCTTCGGCACGGGAACCGCCGCGGTCATATCGCCCATTGGCGAACTTTTATACAAAGGCAGTAATTATATGGTCAACAATGGCGCTATCGGCCCGGTTACATCCATGCTTTATGATACGCTGACGGGAATTCAGTCAGGCCGCCTGCCTGACGAGTTCGGTTGGACATTCGAGGTAAAATAGTGGACAGAAGGAAAGGCATCGTCTTCGCCGCCGCAGCCGCTCTTATCTGGAGCAGCGGCGGTGTTTTTATTAAGCTCGTTGACGCCCCCGGGATTTATATCGCCGCCGGCCGTTCGCTTATAGCAGGTCTTTTTTTTCTTCCTTTCGTCAGACTGCGAAAACTGAAATGGAGCAAGGAACTGGTTCTGCTTATCCTTTGTTATGCATATACGCTCATCGGATTTGTCATGGCAACAAAGCTTACCACCGCGGCGAATGCAATAATACTTCAATATACGACGCCGATATGGCTGTATATCTTCTATTCCTTTAAAAAGAAGAGCTTCGACCGGCGCAAGATGATTCCCGTTATACTGGTTGCCGCCGGAATAGTCGTATTCCTGTTCGAGCCCAATTCCGGAACCAATATAATCGGCAATATGCTGGCCCTGTCAACCGGTATCTCTTTTGCAGGAGTCGCGCACCTTTCAGCGATGGATCACGGCGCCACCGGGCCCGGTTTGATTTCCATTATAAACATTGCCACTTTCCTGCTTGCGCTGCCCTTTGTCGGCGGAATCGCAGAAACAACCATGTCGCTCAGCCCCATGGGAATCATCGGCATTTTGTTCCTGGGTGCTTTTCAAATCGGCGTCGGATATATATTCTACATAAAATCCCTCAAGAACATCTCACCGCTCGACACCTCGCTCATATGTCTTATCGA
>JAFGQE010000116.1 GCA_016935835.1 Clostridia bacterium
ATATATGAATGACCTTATTACTCCAGACATTTTGTTCTGAATTTCAATTTCAGGCAACAGGCCAACCAGCTTCCAGTGCGTTGAAATTACATTTCTTTTAATGATTATTTCATTTTCCGTTTCAACCGGTTTTTCCGAATAATCCCTTATGATGCTTTCCTCAATATTCTTTATGTCCAGATACGGAAGGAATATCCTTCCATTGTCATCGATTATATACGGCGATATGTTTTTTTCCAGCTTTATGTTGTAAAGAAGACTGGATACGGCGTTCGCACTTATACTTAACTCAAGGACAGCCAGCGGTTCCTTCCAGTTGTTCATATCATATACAAGGCATGTAAGAATGATATAATTCCCTTCTGCTTTATACAGGCTGGTCATTATGAAGCCGCCGTTCTTTTCATATGCGTCGAAGACATGCCCGTTCTCGCCGTTTTTTCCCAAATGAAGGTAAGAACCCGACATCGCATTGTAATAAAAAATATTTTCCTTCTTCACAGGATATATCCTGATGCCCGTATAATTTTTACTCAATTCCGAATTCAGGTACTGGTCTTCATAAACCAGATCGTTCAGATAATTGTACTGAAACAGCATTTTTCCTTCCTTGAACCTTAGAAGATATTCCTGAAGCTTTTCGTGTATTGCGATATCAAGGGCAAGATTCTTCATTTCAAGAACGAAATCACCGAATAATTTACTCCCGTTTTCAAGTATTATTTCATTTGAATAGATAACCTGATCTTTCATGGTGGTGTTTATCTGGTTGAAAACTATAAGGCCCAGAAATGAAAGCGCCAGCAAAATAACGAACAAATATGAAAATAGCAACCTTTTCCAGAACATCCAACCCCCGCCGGCTTGAATTCCGGCATCAAATATGCAAAAACCGACTTGTATAAGTCAGTTTTTGGTCATTGCCAGTGGTGCGGTGTTCAGTATACCACAATCATTTCTATTTCAACAAGCGCGCCCTTGGGCAGTCCGGCGACCTCGACGGCGCTTCTCGCCGGGAACTCTTCCATGAAGAATTCCTGGTAAACAGCATTCATGGCTGAAAAATCCTTCATATCCTTCAGAAATACGGTTGTCTTCACCACATCTTTCCTTGATGCGCCCGAATCTCTGATAATGGCCATTGCGTTTTTTAGCGATCGTTCCGTTTGCTTTTCAATCCCTTCAGGAATAAGACCGGTATCAGGATCAATCGGCAACTGTCCCGAAAGGAAAAGCAAGCCGCCTTTTGCGATTGCCTGTGAATAAGGTCCGATTGCTTCAGGAGCGTTATGCGTATATATTATTTCCTTCATTTAATCCTCCTGATTTGAATTCTGTTGTTTATGCATCATGATATCCACTATCATGTTATTTATCATAAAGGAGCAGTTCGAAGACATTTTTCCTATGTTTTTCAATGTGTCCTCGACATTGCGTTCAATTATTCCATCTGACTCGGCTATTTCAATTCCTTCAACGGCAAGATACGCCGCCTGCATCGCCGCCTGTACCGATGTTGAAACTTTCAGTGCGCATCCGGCCTTCGCCCCGTCGCAAAACATACCCGTAACATTGCCCGCCATATTTTGTATTGCGCTCTTGACTTCCTTCAGGCCACCGCCGAGAAGATACACAATGCCTGAGCTTGCGCCCATGGCTGCAATGTTGGCCCCGCATAAAGCAGAAATCCTTCCGAAATATTCCTTGGCATGTATCGCTATCAGATTGCTGAGCGCAACAGCCCTGATTTTTATTTCTTCATCAAGACCGAGCATATCCGCGGCAACCGCTACTGGAACCGTGGCGGTTATTCCTTGGTTTCCACTGCCTGAATTGCTCATGACAGCCATCGGCGAACCTGCCATCCTGGCGTCGGCTCCGGCCGCTGTCAGCGCTATAGCGCAACTTGATATGTCATTTATGATCTTTCCCTTGTCCATTCGATTTTTCAGGGTTTTGCCAACCATAAGCCCATATTCATGTTTCAATCCTTCAACGGCGATGCTCTGGTTCAGCATTATGCTTCTCTTTATTATTTCAAAATCCTTATCAATATCGGCCTTGTTGACAAACTCCCATATTTCTTCGAGGGACAGGTCTGCGCTTATTTTTTCAATTTCATCCTCTGTTCTCTTGACGCTTTTGTCAAAGACAATCCCACCATTCAATTCCGCATATACCCAGTTGCTGTAATCATCAATAAGAATCGTTCTAGCCTTGTCCTTATCTGTTTTAAGTATGATTTCGAGATATAGCAAGATATCATTGTCAATTTCCGATACCGTGCATTCACAGGTATTCAGAAATTCCCTGGCCAAAGCAACATTTGAATCGTCAATGCCCTCGAGAACCTCCAGTTTCTTATCAGAGTTTCCGAACAGAGCCCCAAGCACTGCCGCCATTTTGACACCGTTTGCCGAAGTTCCCGGTATTTTTACGGAAGCCGCGCTCTTGATGATGCTTTTGCTCAGTTTTATTGTAAGGCTTTTAATATCGCCTTCAGGTGCAAGTTTCCTTGCTGCGGCCGCGGCATATGCAATTGCAACCGGATCCGTACATCCAAGGGCAACGATTATTTCATTCGCAATAATATTCTTTATTTTTTCTTTGTTCATCAAACGCTCCTATATTTTTCACACCTACGTGCATAATATATTTTTACATGTAAATAATATAAATATAAGAAAAGTAAAACAATACACAAATCAACTATTGTGTGGACAATATTTTACTTTGTTTACTATTTCCAAGATTATACCAATGCGTTGACCGCAGCTTATATCCGGATATATTTTCCTGTTCGCAGAAAATATATATATCTTTCCTTGACGCCTATCCCCGTAAGATGTTCTATGGCACGGGAATACAGTCCCAGTTGCAAAGCATACTTCCTTGCATGCAATTCCTCGGAGCCAGGCTCGACTTTATCGGACTTGTAATCAATGATAACCGCATTTCCTTCTTCAAAAAACATGCAGTCAATGACACCCTGAATAAGGGTCACATGCCCCGGCGGCAGGGTTTCAGCGGATTCGGGATATATTTCCTTTGTCGGGACCGGACATATGAATGCTTTTTCTGTAACGGCATTAGAGGATGCAACTACCCTCTGACCAAGGTCCCCGCTATAAAATTTGCCTATAATCCCTGCGAACCACTCCATGTCTTCGGTTTTCGCCCCGGCCTTTTCAAGGAGCGCTTTTAAATACGGCAAATCTCCAGCCCTGAATGGATCGACTGCCGCGAGTACATTATGGAGCAAAGTTCCCCTTTCGGCTGCATCAGGGCCTGTTTTTGCATTCATGAATTCAGGACGCTCCATGAATTCCAAATTGAAAATGTCATTTGACGCAGATTCCCTGTCGCGAAGTTTCTTAAGTTCGGTGACGGAAATTTTATTCGGTATTGAAACCGCTGATGCATGTTCGTATTCCCATGAAAATCTTCTTCTTATTTCCTCTATGTCAAGCCCGATTTTATTCCCACCGTAATCAACG
>JAFGQE010000117.1 GCA_016935835.1 Clostridia bacterium
GCATTTTCTAAAATAAACAGAGAATACTCAGCAAACCCACTGAAATTCAATAAGAAATTTACGCAAATTTAATCACAGGATGATAATAGTTATATATAATATAATGGTTGATAAAATAAAGGAGCTATAGTATGGAAGGTAAAAGTGTAATAGTATATTATTCTTGGGTAGGCAATACAGAAGCAGTGGCGAAAGAAATTCAAAGAATTACAGAGTTTGATATTCAAAAAATCGAGGAGAAAAAGAACAGGAAATTCGGCAATATAGCAGGTGGGGCTATGAGCGCTTTTTTAGGCTTGAAAAGTAAGATCAAGCCTATGGATTTTACATTGCAATCCTACAAAAATATTTTTCTTGGAGTTCAGATATGGGCGGGAAAGACGCCGCCGGCCGTTAACAGATATTTAAGCAGCGTAAGTTTTAAAGACAAGGAAGTGTGGCTTTTTATTACTAAAAGCGGTGAAAATGTACCACAAGGCTTTATTGATTCAATAACCAGGAGAATTGAGAAAAAGGGCGGAAAAGTTATAAATAATATATCTATAACAACAAAATGGGACCCGGCGACCAACATACCTATTTCTCCGGAAGAAGTAAAGGAAAGAATCAGTGCCTGGCTTACAAGCTGTGATATTATGGTTGAAGAGAAATCATAGCAGACGTGAAATCCGGCAATATTTATCGCAGGGAGACATGATTATGAAAAAGGTTGTCATTATCGGTGCAGGCATCGCAGGACTCACCTGTGGCATCTATGCACAAAGAAGCGGTTTGGAAACGGAGATTCTTGAAATGCATACCATTGCGGGCGGTGAATGTACCGGCTGGGACCGTGGCGATTACCACTTCGATGGTTGTATCCACTGGCTTATGGGCTCCAGCCCGGATATGGATTTGCATAGAATCTGGCGTGACACAGGTGCATTGGATGACAACGTGACGATTGTAAACCACGAATCCTTCATGCGATATGAGGCGGGTGGGCGCGTAGTAGAGCTTTACACCAATGCCGATAGATTGGAACAGCATTTGCTGGAAATATCTCCAAAGGACAAATCAGAGATCAAAAAGCTGTGCAAGGCCATCCGGGCACTTGGTGAATTCGGAATACCCATCGATAAGCCGATGGATATGATGACGGCTGGGGACGGCTTGCGATTCGCCGTAAAGCTGGTGGGCAAAATGGGCATGATGTCACGTTACAGCAAAATGAAGATGGAAGAGCTCGCGGCATTGTTCAAGGAGCCGCTGATAGGGCGGAGCATGCTGGCGTCGATACCCGGCGACTATGCGGCCACGGCACTGGTGGTGACGCTGGCGGGCATGCACAGGGGCGACAGTGGTTTTCCGATAGGCGGCTCGCGTGCTTTAGCCAAGCGCATGGAGCAAAAGTACCTGTCACTTGGCGGTAAGGTCAGATACAGGACGCGGGTGGAGAAGATTGTTGTAAAGGAAGGCAGGGCGATGGGCGTAAAGCTTTCGGACGGCGGCGAGGTCCACGGCGACTATGTCATATCATGCGCGGACGGCTACCATACGCTGCATCATCTGTTGGATAACAACTATACGCCTGAGATATATAACAAGCTATTCAGCGATACCAAGGCGTATCCCACGCCGACATGCGCGCTGGTGTTTATGGGGATTAACGCGGAAGTTGGCGGCCACGGACGCGGTGTCAGCATACAGCGCGAACAGCCGGTGAACGTGGGTGGTATGCAGAGCGATTTTATTTCGTTGCTGAGCTACGGATACGACAACACGATGTCACCCAAAGGCAAGTCGGTAATAGCAGCTTTCTACAACGGAAACTTTGATTACTGGCATGCACTCAAAGACGACAAAGAGGCATATAGAGCCGCCAAGCAGGAGTTGATTGACGATGCGACGGAGGCTTTGGTGAAGTATTATCCGGAAGCTGAGGGCAGGATTGAGAAGATTGACGTGGTGACACCGGAGACATACGTGCGTTATTGCAACGCATGGCGAGGTTCGTGGATGAGCTGGGGCAGCGGCAGCAAGGACATTCCGCGGTATTTCCCGGGGTTGCTGGACGGATTGGACGGGTTTATCATGGCGGGCATGTGGACGCTGCCACCGGGCGGTTTGCCCGGTGCGGCAACAGCCGGGAGGTTTGCGGCACACCGCATCTGCATCAAAGAAGGCATTGCGTTCAATGCATAGCTATGCAGTGGTGTAGGTGAACTTTATTCAAATCGCCGGATTCTATTAAAAGTGGTCATCCTGGACATAAAGAAGCTTCCTGCGGGCAGGCTTCTTTTTTTGCGTATTATTCCGGATTTAACGCCGGAATCACTGGAATAGGCGCATTCCCCGGGGCCGTAATATATAATCGTGAAAAAACCCTGAATTAACAATGCTTGGTTTCTATGGTATCATTGGAACATACAAAAGAAAAAACGGAGGATGGGGCATCCTGGATGCCGGTGATTTTCTATGACAGGCAAAAGATTCAAAGTAATTCTTATCATTCTCAGCTGCATTCTGGCGTCAATTATTCTGTCTATATTTTTATTTGCCGCGATCAAAGGGCTTTCAGCCAAGCAGATTTACAGGAAACTGTTTCCTGATTCCGTGGAGGGAGTCTATTCTCCGTACGCAGCTGTTGACATAAGCCTTTCCCCTGATGTGCTTTCCGCGGGAGGCGGCGGATACCTGTACATTCTAAACGAAAGGCTGCTTGCTGTTTATGATGACAAAGGGGTTGAAATATCATCGGCGATTGTTTCGTTCGAACAACCGGGCATATCGGCGAATGACAGATATGCCGTGATATATGACAGGGTTTCGGGTTCATACAAGCTGTTCAAGGACGGACATGAGAATAACTCCGGTTCTTTGCAAAGGCAGATTATCAGCGGAACGGTTCATGACAGCGGATACATGATTTTCATATTGCAGGGAATTGACGGGTTCCTTGGAAGCGCTGCACTTGTCAGCAAGGACAATGAAACCATTGCATTGTGCGATTATTCAGACCGTTATCCGGTTTCTGCATGCATGTCCGGTGACGGGGAGAAATTCGCCATTGCCGGGATATTTTCAGGTGATACGGGAAGCACCGGCATAGATATCTATGAGTTGTACAACCGGGTGCCGGTCGCAGGGTTCACCAGCAGCCGGCTGATGCCGCTGGCAGAGGCGGCAGGCAAAAATTCATTTTCAACGGTAGGGACCGGAATAATTGAGATGTTTGATTTTTCAGGTGAAAAACTCAAGTCCCACGAATATGGGAACATACTTGCGGCGGAGGAATCCGATATCGGCATCCATTTGGTGGACCGCGATGCCATGGGGGACTCAATTATATTCATTGGCAATGACGGGGAACAAAAATGGATACACAGGACCGGACTCCGGACGGATGGAATCGCCTCCGGCGACGGGCATCTTTTCTACTGGTCCGGGATGGCAATATCGTGTCTTGACATTGAGGGGAAGCCACTTGAAATAGGCGGGGGATTCGGATCGATAATCAATACGGTATGCTTTGGCAGGGAACGTGCGGCGGTACTGACCCAGGGAAGATTGATTTTTTACAAATTCAAATAGACCAATATGATGAGCGGCAGTAGATTTTTCAGGAATTGGGTTGTATAATAAACCCCAAACACGCAAAAGGGAAGGAAAAGCATGACTGCGGCAGATTATACAATAATAATCATAATCGTGATTTTTGCACTCATAGGATTGAAAACGGGATTGCTCAAGTCGGTTTACAGGCTTGCGTCGTTCATCGCCTCGATATTTCTCGCCATAAAGCTGGCGAAGCCGGTCGCCGGCTGGTTCAGGGGAACCGGCGTGTTTGACGGCATAAGCAACGCGGTGGAGAAGCTGCTTTCCAAAATGAATATCAACTTTTCCGAGGTCTCGAATCCGACAAATGTCGAAAGCATCAAAACGGCTGTTCAGGATCTGCCGTTCCCTGACAACATCAAGACAATGATAGCCGAGGCAATGGCTTCCGGCGCGACAACGACGGCTGATCTTTTTGATCAATTCGTGGAAAAGATAACATTCTTCATTTTGGTGATAATTTGCGCCATAACACTGTTTATCATTCTAAGGATACTTTTCTGGCTTTTTGGCCATCTTATAAAAGGAATCGCCGAAATACCCATCATAAAGCAAGTTGACCGGATCGCGGGATTGGTAATCGGAGCCGTACTCGGAGTTGGCATAGTCTACATGCTTTGCCTTGTTTTGACCTATGCCGCCGCATACGAAAATTTCGAGGCGGTTTACAACAATATAAATGAAGGCGTCATTGCGCCGTTCTTTTACAATAATAATATACTTGCAGGTCTCATTGGATCAGGGAAAGAAGGTTGGTTATGAGAAGCGATACGGTAACAAAAGGAATCGAGCGTTCGCCGCACCGGTCATTGTTCAAGTCCATGGGTTATACAGACGAGGAGCTCCGCAGGCCGCTTATAGGCATAGCCAATTCCAAGAGCGAGATTGTTCCGGGGCATATTCATCTGGATAAAATTTCGGAAGCGGTCAAGGCGGGTGTCAGAATGGCAGGGGGAACGCCCGTTGAATTCGGCGCGATAGGCATCTGCGACGGAATAGCGATGGGACATGAGGGCATGAAATACTCCCTTGCTTCGAGGGAGCTTATCGCTGATTCGTGCGAGGCAATGGGCAAGGCGCACCCGTTCGACGGAATGGTATTCATTCCCAACTGCGATAAAATCGTTCCAGGGATGCTGATGGCGATGGTGAGGATCAATATACCCTCGATAGTGATAAGCGGCGGCGCCATGCTTTCGCTTAATATAAATGGACGGCAGCTTGACCTTAACAGTGTTTTCGAGGGTGTGGGCGCAGTCAAAAGCGGAAGGATGACAGAAGAAGAACTCTGTGAGATAGAAAACAACGCATGCCCGGGGTGCGGCTCGTGTTCGGGCATGTTCACCGCAAATTCGATGAACTGCCTCAGCGAGGCGCTGGGCCTGGCGCTTCCGGGAAATGGCACGATCCCGGCTGTTTTCGCTGAAAGAATCCGTCTTGCAAAGGAGGCCGGAATGGCTGTTATGAGCCTGGTTGAAAAAAATATCAGACCGTCGGACATTCTGTCCGAGAGTTCATTTTACAATGCGCTTGCCGTTGACATGGCGCTGGGATGTTCAACGAACTCGGTTCTGCACCTCCCGGCGATCGCATATGAAGCGGGTATAATTCTCAACCTTGACATGGTCAATGAAGTCAGTTCGAAGATCCCAAACCTGTGCAGGCTTGCCCCTGTTCCAAACGGCCATCATATACAGGATTTGTATTATGCCGGGGGAGTCCAGGCGGCGATGAATGAGCTTTCAAAAAGAAATTTGATAAAAACCGGTTTGATGACTGTTACGGGCAGGACAATCGGGGAAAATATATCCGATAAGCCTGTTAAGGATTATGCCGTCATAAGGCCGATTGACAATCCGCATTCAGCCGTAGGCGGAATAGCCATACTCAAGGGGAACCTGGCGCCTGACGGCGGGGTTGTCAAGAAATCCGCCGTGGACCCGAAAATATTGGTTCACAAGGGACCTGCAAGGGTATTTGACAGCGAGGATGACGCGATAAAGGAAATATATGCAGGGAATATAAGGAAAGGCGATGTCCTGGTCATAAGGTATGAAGGCCCCAAGGGCGGTCCCGGAATGAGGGAGATGCTTGGCCCGACATCGGCCATAGCAGGAATGGGATTGGACCGGGATGTGGCGCTTCTGACAGACGGCAGATTTTCAGGGGCCACCAGGGGAGCATCGATCGGACATGTTTCTCCGGAGGCAATGGAGGGCGGACCGATAGGATTGGTAAAGGAAGGGGACATCATATCAATAGACATACCCGGCGGAACCCTGGATGTACTGGTCCCTGAGGAAGAACTTGAAAAAAGAAGACGGTCGTTTGTTCCAAAGGAACCAAAGATTAAAACAGGGTATCTTGGCAGATATGCCAGGGCTGTTTCATCGGCTAATACCGGGGCGGTTTTAAAATAAACGGAGGTGGGAAATGAAATTAAAGGGATCGCAGATTTTCGTGGAATGCTTGAAAGAACAGGGAGTCGACACTATTTTCGGGTTTCCCGGGGGAAAAGTTCTGTTTTTATATGATGAATTGGTAAAAAATGCGGATTCAATCAAACATATATTGACTTCCCATGAACAAGGAGCGGCGCATGCGGCCGACGGCTATGCAAGAAGCACCGGGAAAACAGGCGTCTGCATTGCCACAAGCGGACCGGGTGCGACAAACCTGGTAACAGGAATAGCCACTGCTTATATGGACTCGGTGCCTCTTGTCGCCTTTACCGGTCAGGTCGGAACAAAGGACCTTGGAAAGGATTCTTTCCAGGAAGTTGATATAACGGGCATAACCATACCTATTACCAAGCACAATTATATCGTCAAGCATGTCGAAAAGCTTGCCGACACCATCAGGGAGGCGTTTGCCATAGCCAAGGAAGGCAGGCCCGGGCCGGTGCTCATCGACATATGCGTAAACGTGGGCAACGAGGAATGCGAATATGAAAAGATTGAAATAAACGCAGGGGACTATCTTAAAAAGCATGCCGGCATCAGACATGAAAATGTTTCCGAGGAAGACATGGAGGAAGCAATTAGGGTTATCAATGAATCCAAGAGACCGTTCATGATGGCCGGCGGCGGCGTCATTATCTCGGGGACCAACCTGCTTCTTGCGAAGCTTGCCAGAAAAGGACGCATTCCGGTGGCAACCACGCTAATGGGACTCGGAGGATTTCCATCGAGCGACAATCTTTACACCGGACTGATAGGAATGCACGGCAGCAAGACATCCAATCTGGCCGCAACCAATTGTGACCTGTTGATTGCAGTGGGGGCCAGGTTTTCGGACAGGGTTACTTCAAATGTAAGAAATTTTGCGACAAAGGCAAAAATAATGCACATAGACATTGATCCCGCGGAAATCGGGAAAAATGTCGCCGTTGACTATCCGCTGTGCGGATATATGGACGATATACTTGAACGGCTGGCGGAAGGGATTTCGGAAAAGAAGGACACTGAATGGATAGACAAGGTCAACGCCTGGAAAGCCAAGTTCCCGCTGGCGTATATTGACGACGGAACCATTGTCAGGCCGCAGTCGGTGGTAAGGGAAATCTACAGACAGACGGGCGGGGAGGCAATAATAGTAACGGAGGTCGGGCAGAACCAGCTTTGGGCAGCCCAGTGGTATAAATATACGAAACCGAGGACATATATTTCATCAGGCGGACTGGGCACCATGGGCTATGGGCTTGGGTCCGCGATAGGCGTACAGGTGGCAAATCCCGGTAAAAAAGTCATCAACGTAGCGGGGGACGGCAGCTTCAGGATGAATCTCAATGAGCTGGCGACCGCCGTAAGGTACAAGCTGCCATTGATAGTCGCAATATTGAACAACAGCGTGCTCGGCATGGTAAGGCAGTGGCAGACCCTGTTCCTTGACAAAAGGTACGCCGAGACGACGATAGACGATTCCCTTAACTATGTTGCTTTGGCTGAAGCCTTCGGAGCACTTGGGATAAGGGTTGATGAGGCTAAGGATGTGGGCAGGGCGATCGAGCTGGCGTTGTCCCAGACCGACAGGCCTGTCGTTATAGACTTTCGGATTGACAAGGACGAAAAGGTCTATCCCATCGTTCCTCCCGGAGCCTCGATCGAAGACCTTATAACCGAGGATTGAACAAAGAAAGTATTGTTTTGCAGTGAATAATTGAAAGCGGGATCTTCCGGAAGCCGGGAAATTCCGCTTTTATATTGTTTTTTCTCAAATCTTGAAAATAGCTGTTGACACTTATATGGGGTAATGGTACTATGTTGGAGCCGTCAAAAAAAGCGGCCTCTGAAATGCTCAGAAAACCTTGACATTTTATACGGAAAAATGGTACACTAATTAGGCGCCTTTAGCGATGGAGGCCATGAACCTTGAAAATTGAACAGTGCACTTTATATAAGTGAGGATCCCGTTGATTCACAGAGAATCA